>NZ_JBSGBF010000067.1:0-44591 GCF_053601115.1 Streptomyces sp. NPDC004788 | reverse complement strand
AGACCCCCGCCGGGCGCGCGACCCGGCCCCCGCGCCCGGCCGCAGGGCCCCTCGCGGCGGCACGCATGCCGAGTCGGGCTCCGCGGCCCTGGCCCGGGGCCGGCCCGGGTGTACGTTCGGCCGCATGAGCAACGACCACGCGCGTTGGACCGCTGTCGACCACTACCTCACCGACCTGCTCGCCCCCGCCGACGAGGCCCTGACCGCCGCCCTCGCCGACTCCACCGCCGCCGGACTCCCCGAGATCGCCGTCGCCCCCAACCAGGGCAAGCTGCTCCACCTCCTCGTCGCCGCGCAGGGCGCGCGGAACGTCCTGGAGATCGGCACCCTCGGCGGCTACAGCACCATCTGGCTGGCCCGCGCCCTGCCCGCCGACGGCCGGCTCGTCACCCTCGAGTACTCCCCCGTCCACGCCGACGTGGCCCGCGCCAACCTCGCCCGCGCCGGCCTCGGCAAGACCGTCGAGGTGCGCACGGGCGCGGCCCTGGACATCCTGCCGCTCCTGGAGCAGGAGGGCGCGGGCCCGTTCGACTTCTTCTTCATCGACGCCGACAAGGTCAACAACCCGCACTACGTCACCTGGGCCCTGAAGCTCTCCCGCCCGGGCAGCCTCGTCGTCGTCGACAACGTGGTCCGGAACGGCAAGGTCGCCGACCCGGACCCGGACGACGAGGTGATCACCGCGACCCGGGAGATGTTCGAAATGGTGGCGCGCGAGCCGAGGTTGGACGCGACGGCGTTCCAGACGGTGGGCACGAAGGGCTACGACGGCATGCTCGTCGCCCGGGTCGTCGGCTAGCCGCCACCCACCGAACATCATCGGGCGGGACCACCACTCCCGCCCGCCGCACTCGGGCGGCCGATCGCTTCGGGCACTTCAGGTGCCGATGGACGGCCTTGTCCGGCTGGGACGGCTACACAGCGTTCGCCTCCCGCTCGTGAGCGGCACAGCGGCCACCACGGGCAGTCAGCTCTCTCTCCCCCGGGTCCCACCCCGACTCGCCCACGTCCTCGAAGCGGCCCGCGTCGCTCCACCCCTTCGACGCGATCAGCGAGGCGCGCCGTTCGCGCTGCGCCACGGGCGACGCCTGCGAGTCGTCCTCACGCCGCTTTGACTGGCGGATGTACGAGACTGCACGTACGTGATCAAGGCCCGGCGCAGCGCCCGGCCTGTGCTTCCTGAGAGGTGTCCTGTGCCTAGCGTGGTAAAGATCAACGTCCTGACCGTCCCGGCCGAGCAGCGCGAGGTCCTGGAGCAGCGCTTCGCCTCCCGTGCCGGTGCCGTCGAGGGGTCGGACGGCTTCGAGTGGTTCGAGCTGCTCCGGCCGCTGGAGGGCACGGACCAGTACCTCGTGTACACGCGGTGGCGCAGCGAGGAGCACTTCCAGAACTGGATGAGCGGTTCCATGAAGGAGGCTCACCAGGGCGGCGCGGACCGGCCGAAGCCCGCTTCGACCGGGTCCACGCTGTGGTCGTTCGAGGTCGTGCAGCAGGCGTCCCCGAAGTAGTCCGGGGGCGACTCCCCGAAGTAGTCCGGGGGCGACTCTCCGAGGCAGTTCAGGGCAACTCCCCGGACCAGCCCGGCGCGACTCCCCGAAGCAGTCAGGGGTAATTCAGGAGCGCCCCGCGGTCATGCGCGCCGAGAATGGCGCGCATGACCTGGACCTTCTCCCCCGAGCGCGTCGACACCCCGGACGCCACCGCCCTGCGCCGCGACTACTACGGCGACGTCGCCGGCCGCTACTGGAAGCGGCCCGCCACCGAGGCGGAGATAGACGAGGGCCTCACGAACGACGGCGTCGAGCTGCTCACGCCGCCCACCGGGCAGTTCCTGGTGGCGCGGTACGGGGAAGGGGCCGAGGCCGCCGGCTGCGGCGGGGTGCTGATGCTCGACGCCGAACGCGCCGAGCTGACCCGGGTCTTCCTGCGCCACGCGTACCGGGGCCTCGGCAGCGCCGGCGCGCTCCTCGCGCACCTGGAGGACGCGGCGCGCGAGCTCGGCGCCGAGCGCATGGTGCTGAACACGCGCCTGGACCTGGTGGAGGCGCGGGCGCTGTACACGCGCCACGGGTACGCGGAGATCCCGGCGTACTGCACGGGCCCGTACATGGAGATCTGGTACGGCAAGGAACTCTGACCCGCCTGGTTGGCCGGCGCTGAAGGCTGTCCCGTAAATGATCGCGCGCTGGGTGAGCTGCTGATTTCTGCGTCACCCGGCGACGGTGAGGTTGTGCGGGCGGGCGATGCCGTGCACGGAGACGGCTCAGACCCCGTGATCACACCAGCCACGACAAGGTCGTTCCACCCGCCACCTCCCGCTACCGTCACGACACGGAGCCGTACTCCATCAAAACGGTCACGCCGTCATCTGACACGACGCAGAACCCGGCCTTCTCCCAAAAATGCACGGCTCCGGCGTTCGCCGCGGCCGGGTCAACCGTTACCCGGCTCCACCCCAAAGTTCCGCGGAGGTAGTTCACAAGGGCACGAGCCGCATCCATTCCGAGACCACGGCCTCGCGCCTTGGGAACCAGCACCATGTCGATGCCGCCCTCGTTCGCGTCGGCATGCCAGTACTGCGCATACCCCACGGGCGCACCCTGGGCCAGCACAAGAAATGACTGAACCTCCGGACGACGCCGACCCACGTACTTCGCTGCTACTTCCTCACGCGTCTTCGGAACCCCTCCCCAGTGCTCCACGAAGTCAGGATCGGCGAACCAGCCTGCAAGCAGGTCCAGATCGCCTTCGGACGTGGGGACAAGACGCGTCAGCGTCCCGCTGATGGCGAAATCCTCGGGCATCAGCCGCCCCTGACCTGGTCGTTCGGGCAGGTTCGCCCGGGGCCGGCCCCGGCTGGCGCGAAGGCCGCACAAGCGTCCCGGGTCAGTGAACCGAGCCCGGTCAGAGCCTCGGCCACCTCCCGTCCGGTCTCCAGCTGCCGCCACAATTCGCGCAGTGCGGCAAACCCATCCGTACCGTTGGTGAACCGTCGAAGCGCGATGTCGAGGTCCCGCACTCGCCCCGCTAACGCCACGGCCTCTCCCCGAACGGCTTGATCACCAGCCTCCAGACGCTACACCTCACCGCGCTGGTGGTTGCAGAGGGAGTCCATCAGCCCCCCAGCCTTCCGTTGGCCACAATGCGGTACAGGTGCTGATTGCGGGCCAGCCCTTAGACGGGCGGTCGACCGGCGTAGACCGACGGCAGACCGGCGGTTGACCGACGCAGACCGATGGCAGACCGGCGGTTGACCGACGCAGACCGATGGCAGACCGGCGGTTGACCGACGCAGACCGATGGCAGACCGGCGGTAGACCGGCCCGCTAGGCGCGGTGGTCGCGGGGCGGCTCCGGTTCGCGGGGCCGCTCCGCGTCCGAGCCGGCGAGCTCGGCGGTGAGGAGTTCGACGAGCCGGACGAGGTCGGTGGGCCGGTCCGGACCCCACCAGTCGCCGAGGAGGTCGGCGAGGGAGTCCTCACGGGCCTTCGCCAGCCGTACGGCGGTCTCCGCGCCAGGCGCGGTGAGCACCAACTGCAGCCCTTCGCGCGCCACGAGCTGCCGTTCCTCCAGCTGGCGGGCGGCCTCTGTGATGGCGCGCAGCGGTACGGGGGTCGCCTCGGCGAGGCGGGCGGGTTCGACGGCGCCGTGGCGGCGTACGCGCAGCAGCAGCCAGCTGGCGGCGGGCAGCAGGTCGAGTCCGGCGCGGGCGGTGATCTTCTCGTAGACGCGTTTGCGGCCCTCGCGGGTGCCGAGCACCGACAGCGCGCGGGCGCACTCGTCGTAGGAGGAGCGCTCGACAGGGTTGGAGGCGACGGTCTGGCTGGCGTCGGGAGCGGTGACGGAGCCGCGCAGCCGGTCCTCCTTGAGGAACCACGCGACGACGAAGGCGACGAGGACGACCGGCGCCGCGTACAGGAACACGTCGGTGATGGACGTGGCGTACGCGTGCAGGACGGCGGGCTGGAGGCGGGCCGGGAGCGCGGCGATGGCGCGCGGGTCGGCGGCGATGCGGTCGGCGCTGACGCCGGGCGGCAGCGGCTGTCCGGCGAGGGCGTCCTGGAGTTTGCCGGTGAGGCGGTTGGTGAAGATCGTCCCGAAGACGGCGACGCCGAACGACGCGCCGATGGAGCGGAAGAAGGTGGCCCCGGAGGTGGCGACGCCGAGGTCCGCGTACGGGACGGAGTTCTGCACGACGAGGACGAGGACCTGCATGACGAGGCCGAGGCCGGCGCCGAAGACGAAGAAGTAGACGCTCATCTCCCAGGTGGGGCTGGTCTCGGTCAGCCGGTGCAGGAGCAGCAGGCCGAGCGCGGTGACGGCGGTGCCGGCGAGGGGGAAGACCTTCCAGCGGCCGGTGCGGGAGACGATCTGCCCGGAGGCGGTGGAGGTGAGCAGCATGCCGACGACCATGGGCAGCATGTGCACGCCGGACATGGTGGGGCTGACACCCTGCACGACCTGGAGGAAGGTCGGCAGATAGGTCATCGCGCCGAACATCGCGAAGCCGACGATGAAGCTGATGACGGCGACGAGGCTGAAGGTGCGGATCCGGAACAGCTTGAGCGGCAGCACGGGCTCGGCGGCGCGCCGCTCGACGAGGACGAAGCAGCCGAGCAGGACGGCGCCGAGGACGGCGAGTCCGATGATCTGCGCCGAGCCCCAGGGCCAGGTGGTGCCGCCGAGGGAGGCGACGAGGACCAGGCAGGTGGCGACCGAGGCGATGAGGAAGGTGCCGAGGTAGTCGATGGTGTGGCGGGTGACGCCGACCGGGATGTGCAGGACGGCGGCGATGACGAAGAGCGCGACGACGCCGATGGGAAGGTTGATGTAGAAGACCCAGCGCCAGGAGAGGTGCTCGGTGAACAGTCCGCCGAGCAGCGGCCCGAGGACGCTGGTGGCGCCGAAGACGGCGCCGAACAGGCCCTGGTAACGGCCGCGTTCGCGCGGCGAGACGAGGTCGCCGACGATCGCCATGGACAGCACCATCAGCCCGCCGCCGCCGAGGCCCTGGACCGCGCGGAAGGCGATGAGCTGCGGCATGTTCTGGGCGATGCCGCACAGCGCCGAGCCGATGAGGAAGAGGACGATCGCGCCCTGGAAGAGCTTCTTGCGCCCGTACTGGTCGCCGAGCTTGCCCCAGAGCGGGGTGGCGGCGGTCGAGGCCAGCATGTAGGCGGTGACGACCCAGGACAGGTGCTCCATGCCGCCGAGTTCGCTGACGATGGTCGGCAGGGCGGTGGAGACGATGGTCTGGTCGAGCGCGGCGAGCAGCATGCCGAGCAGCAACGCGCCGATCGCCACGAGGACGGTCCGGTGACTCCGTCCCTCACCCGGCGCCGCCCCCGGTACGGGGCCGCCGGCAGGCTGCGGAGCGCGTACGTCCTGGGCCATGGGCATCTCCTCCGGGGTCGGTCCTGCGGGTCCTGCGGGTCCTGCGGGTCCTGCGGGTGCTGCGGGTGCTGCGGGTGCTGCGGTCCTCTGGACGCGTCCTTCGTGGCTCCATCCTGGAGGGTTCCCGCCGTTATGGCCTGTTTTCGCCTGGTGGAGGGATGCGGGCGTTCACCCCGCCGTGGCAAGCGGGCTGCATAATCGCTCGCAGTTGACTGGGGAGGGGCTCCAACCATGTCCGGAAACGTCTGTCCTGAGTGCGGTGCACACAGACCCGGCTGCGCCTGCGAACGCACACAGGCGCAGGCTGCCGCACTGGCCGCGGCGGAGGACTTCGATCCGCTGCGCATCCGGCCGTACGTGTCCCTGGGCGCACCGGACGACGACACGGCGGTGATGGCCCCGGTGCCGCCGGGGACGGGCGCGGCGGGCGCGCCGGGGGTGGCGGGGGCAGCGGGGGCGGCGGGGGTCTCGGTGACTCCGGGCGGTCCGGGCGCTCCGGGCGGTCTGGCCGCGCCGGTGATGCCAGGGGCTCCGGGCGGTCTGGGCGCTCCGGGCGCTCCGATGATGCCAGGGGCTCCGACGGCCCCGGCAGGGCCGTTGCCGCCGGAGGTGCCGACGGGCGCGGCGGCGGGTGCGGTCGTGGGCGAGGGGCCGGACGCGGTGTCGGGCGCCGGGCAGGGCGCGGAGGCGGGTGCGCTGCCGGGGGAGCTTCCGACGCAGGTGCAGGCGGCCTACCCGGCCGGAGGGTACGGGGAGGGGCACGGCGCCGGTTACGGGCCCGAGTACGGCTCTGGGAACGGGTCCGGAACGGCGGCGGCCGACGGATACGGGCCGGGGGCCGCGGCGGCCGAGTACGGGGCCGGGTACGAGGCTGTGGCGGCGGCCGGGTACGGGGCCGGGTACGGGGCCGGGTACGAGGCAGCGGCGGCGCCCGAGTACGGGGCGGCGGCCGGATACGCGGCGAGGGCCGAGAGCGGGGCAGCGGCCGGATACGCGGCGGGGGCCGAGAGCGGGTACGCGCCTCCGCCCGCACTCGGGTACGAGGGCGGCGACGCCTACGAGCCGGCGCACACCCTCGCGTACCACCCCGACGGGTACGAGAAGCGGGGTCGCGGCAAGGGCCGGGGTGTGCTGATCGCGGGCGTGGTCGCGGCTGCGGTCGTCGGCACCGCGGTCCTCGCGACCGCGCTGATCGGCGGAGACGAGGGCACCGACGACCGGGCCGACGTCCCCGTCGTCACCACCAGCGCATCCCTGAACCTCGCGGTGTCCGAGGCGCCGACCACCACGCCCTCCTCCTCGGCGTCCACGTCGGCGTCGCCGACCGCGAGCCGGACCTCCGGGTCCGCCTCGCCGTCGCCGGCGGCCAGCCGTACCGCGAGCGCCACGACGTCCGCCGCGTCGACCGGCCCGACCCGGCCGACGGCCACGGCACCGGCGGGCGGGGGCGCGCCGACCGCGAGCGGGACGGCGGAGCCCGAGACGCTGAGCATGGGCTCGACGGGTCCGGAGGTGGAGGACCTCCAGTGGCGGCTGCGCGAGGCGGGGCTCTACAGCGGGCCGATCGACGGCCGGTACGGCAAGAAGGTCAAGCACGGGGTCGAGGTCTTCCAGTCGTACATGGACATCACCGAGGACCCGCGGGGCGTGTACGGGCCGACCACGCGGCGCGAGCTGGAAGAGGTGACGAGCGGCCAGGGGGGCGGCCAGTAGGCCCGGAGCCCGGAGCCCGACAGATGGGCAGACCGGCGGGCCGGTAGACCCGCGGATCGGCGCATCTGCGAATCGGCGCATCAACGAATCGACGGATCGACGGATTGGCGGACCGGCGCGGTCCGGGATGCGGACGTGGGTGGCGGTCGCGGCGCAGCGTTTTGTATCGTAGAGAAACAAAGTGGCCCCGCCCGCACCCCCTGACCGGCGGGCGGGACCGCTTCGTACCGCTTCGCGCTGATCCGTACGGCCTCGCACCGCCGCATCTCCGACACCCCTCATGGAGATCCCCATGAACGCCACCACCCCGGCGTCACTCACCGCCCGTGCCCTGCTCCTCGACATGGACGGCACGCTCGTCAACTCCGACGCCGTCGTGGAGCGCTGCTGGCGCCGCTGGGCGGAGCGGCAGGGGCTCGACCCGGACGAGGTCATGACGGTGGTGCACGGGCGTCAGGGGTACGCCACGATGGCCGTCCTGCTGCCGGACCGGCCCATGGAGCAGAACCACGCCGACAACCGGGTCATGCTGGCGGAGGAGACCGCCGATCTCGACGGCGTCGTCCCGGTCCCCGGCGCCCCCGCGTTCCTGGCCGCGCTGGCCCCGCTCCCGCACGCCCTGGTGACCTCGGCCGACCGGGCCCTCTCGGCGGCCCGGATGGGCGCGGCGGGACTGCCGATGCCCGCGGTCCGCGTGACCGCCGAGGACGTGAGCGCCAGCAAGCCGGACCCGGAGGGCTTCCTGAAGGGCGCCGCCGAACTGGGCTTCGCGCCCGAGGACTGCGTCGTCTTCGAGGACTCCGAGGCCGGCATCCAGGCCGGCCGCGCCGCCGGCATGCGAGTGGTCGGCGTGGGCCCGCGGGCAGCCGCGTTCGGCCCGGACGTACAGGTGGGGGACCTGACGGGCATACGGATCGAGGCCGCGGCCGACGGCACGATCACCCTCACTTTCGCGGGCGAGTAACCCGAGGAACCCACGGCCCGGGGCGGCCCCCGCCCCCGCCCGGGCCTGACCCCTCCGCTCGACCAGCAGCCGAGAGCCTCGCCCCGGCCTCGGTCCGCACCCGAGCCCCGCCACGGCCTCAGCCCCACCTCGGTCCGCACCCGGGAGCGCCCCGGCCTCAGCCCCACCTCGGTCCGCACCCGGGACCCGCCCCGGCCTCAGCCCCACCTCGGTCCGCACCCGGGACCCGCCCCGGCTTCACATCTGCCCTTGATCCGCGCTCCCGGGACTTGCCGCCGGCCTCAACACCACCACGACCCCGAGGCCCGTCCCGGCCCCGACACTCGTGCCGAGCCCGAGGCCCACGCCGCCCGAGCCCCGTGCCGGCCCCGAGGCCCACGCCGCCCCCGAGACCCGTCCCGACCCCGAGGCCCACGCCGCCCCCGAGACCCGTCCCGACCCCGAGGCCCACGCCGCCCCCGAGACCCGTCCCGAGCCCGAGACCCATGCCGCCCCTGCGGCCCGTGCCGCCCCTGAGGCCCGTCGGCGACCTCGCGCCCACCCGGCCCCGGAGACCGCCACCACCCCGCCCCGCCCTCTCCCTCCCCCGCCCCTAAACCCACCCTCCCGGAGCAGGTGCCGCCGCCCCCGACAAGGTCGAGACCACCGCACCCCCGAGACCTGCGCGAGCAGCGACCCCCGCGAGCGCCGACCTCACGCGTCACCAACCTCCCATCTCCACACGGGAACTGGCGCCCCCTCACGAGACCCGCCACCCCGCCACACCTTCACCACACCTCCGCACCCGCCACCCCTTGATGTGACGTGCACATGTCGCCACGCTGTCACCTGGCGCATCCCCGACGGAAACGTCGCGCCGCCACGATGACCGGGCCGACCACCCGGCACCGACCCCCACAGCAAGGGAGTTCGCATGTCCGCCGCCAGTGTCTACGCGCGTCGAATAGCCACGCTCGCCGCCTCCGCAGCCCTGACCGTCACCGGCCTCCTCGCCACCGCCCCGGCCGCCCAGGCGTCCCCGCCCACCCCGGTCGACGCCGCCACCGCCCGCGGCTACCTCGCCGCCCTGACGGTCGAGCCGGCCGGCTCGACCACCGGCTACAGCCGGGACCTCTTCCCGCACTGGATCACCCAGTACGGCACCTGCAACACCCGCGAGGTGGTGCTCAAGCGCGACGGCGTCAACGTCACCACGGACGCCAACTGCGCGGCCACGAGCGGCAGCTGGTACTCCGAGTACGACGGCGCCACCTGGACACTCGCCTCCGACCTCGACATCGACCACGTCGTCCCGCTCGCCGAGGCGTGGCGCTCGGGCGCCGACACGTGGACCACCACGAAGCGGCAGGGCTTCGCGAACGACCTGACCCGTCCGCAGCTCATCGCGGTCACCGACAACGTCAACCAGGCCAAGGGCGACAAGGACCCGGCGCAGTGGATGCCGCCGCGCACGGCGTACCGCTGCACGTACGCCCGGATGTGGGTCCAGGTGAAGTACTACTACGACCTCAGCGTCGACTCGGCGGAGAAGAGCGCGCTGCAGTCGATCCTCAACGGCTGCTAGGTCTCACCCCACCAACGTCCCGAATGTTGAACTTGCAAGCACTAGTGAGGGATGCCTAACCTAAGGACTTCATCGGTTCACCGTCCCCCCATGGCCGAAGGAGTCCTCCCCCATGAATGCGCTTGCGAGCCGTCTCAACCAGGCCCAGCCCTACGCGCTCGGACTGTTCCGGGTCGTCGTCGGCCTGCTCTTCGCCTGCCATGGCGCCGCCTCGCTCTTCGGAGTGCTCGGCGGCGCCATGGGCGGCGGCGCGGTGCCGACCGGCAGCTGGCCGGGCTGGTACGCGGCCGTCATCCAACTGGTCGCCGGTGTCCTGGTCCTGGTGGGCCTGGGCACGCGCGCGGCCGCGTTCATAGCCTCCGGCTCGATGGCGTACGCGTACTTCTCCGTCCACCAGCCCGAAGGCCTCTTCCCGCTCCAGAACGGCGGCGACGGCGCGGCCCTGTTCTGCTGGGCGTTCCTCCTCCTCGTCTTCACGGGCCCGGGCGCGTTCGCGCTCGACACGCTGTTCACCGGGCAGCGGGCGGAGCAGCCGGAGAAGAGCGCGGCCGTCACCGCGTAACGGCGACACGTCTACGAGGCCGGGCCGGGCCGGGCCCGGGGCCACGCCGGGGCCACGCCGGGGCCAGGCCGGACCGGGCCAGGCCGGGCCGGACCGGACCGGGCCAGGCCGGGCCGGGGCCAGGCGTGGCCGAGTCGGGGTCAGGCCGGGCCGAGCCGGGGCCAGGCCGAAACCCGCCCCCACGCCGAACCCGGCACCCACCCGAACCCAGCCCCCAACCGAAACCCAGCCCCCCAACCGAAACCGGTACCCAACCGAAACCGGTACCCGGGCCGGACCCGCGATGCCTGTTCCCGGCCCCGGTCGCCGGACTCGAACGGCCGCCCGCGTAGGCTCTGGCGCTGTGAACGTGCTCGACGGCACGGGGTGGTCGCTGCAGGCGCTGACCGCGGGCCCGTGGATCTACGCGGCGGTGACGACGTCGATCCTGCTCGACGTCTTCCTACCCGTGCTGCCGAGCGGAATCCTGGTCGTCACGGCCGCCACGGCGGCAGCCGGAGCCTCGGCCGCCGCCCCCGTCCCGGCCCCGCTCTCCGTCCCGGTCGCGGCGAAGGCCACGGCGGTGGCCGGCGCGGCCGCCCCGTACGCACCCTCCCTCCTCGCGCTGCTGCTCTGCGCGGCCACCGCCTCGATGCTCGGTGACCTCGCCGCGTACCACCTGGCGCGGCGCGGTGGAACGCGCTTCGGCCAGGCCGTCGCCCGCTCGCGCCGCCTGACCGCCGCGCAGGAACGTCTCGGCGAGACGCTCGCCCGCGGCGGCGGCCTGCTCGTCGTCCTCGCCCGCTTCGCCCCCGCCGGCCGCTCCGTCGTCTCCCTCGGTGCGGGCGCGACCGGGCGCCGGCTGCGCGACTTCCTGCCCTGGTCGGCGCTGGCCGCGGCGATCTGGGCGAGCTACGGCGTGGGCCTGGGCTGGCTGGGCGGCCGCTGGCTGGGCGCGACCTGGCTCGGCGCCTGCGTACCGGTCCTGGCGCTGTTCCTTGCCGGCTCGCTCGCGGCCTTCGTCATACGGCGTCCGGCTGCGACTCCGGCACCTGCGGCCTGACCGACTCAGCCCCGACCGACTCGGCCCCGACCGGCTCCGACCTGACCGGCTACGACCCGACCAGCTCCGACCCGACCAGCTCGGATCCGACCCGTTACGACCTGACCGACTCCGCCCCGACCGGCTCCGATCTGGCCGGGTGAGCCCCTCGTATCCGGAGACCGGCCAGGAGCCTGGCAGTGGCGTCCGCCATCTCCTCAACGGCGCGGTCGAACACCTCGCGGTTGTGGGCGGCGGGCGCGCGGAAGCCGGAGACCTTGCGGACGTACTGCAGCGCGGCGGCACGGATGTCGTCCTCGGTGGCCTCGTGGGACAGCGCGGGCGGGCGGAGTGTCTTGATGCTTCGGCACATGCCTCCAGTGTGGCGCGCACCACTGACAACGCCAGGCCGCGTCAGTTTCCCCAGGCCCGCCGACTGCGGGCGTTGATCTCGGCGGCGCGGGCCCGGAGCTCGCGCAGGGGCGTGGCGGGCTGGACGTCGACGGGCTCGGCCTCCCACTCGTGGCCGCCGTGGACAGGGCGGATCAGGAAGCGGCCGGCGACGGTGGCGACGTAGAAGCCCACCTTCCCGGTGGCCGTGTCCCGGACGAGGTCACCGACCTCGGGCACTGGCTGCATGCATCCCTCCCGTCCAACGGTCCGTCCAACCGCCATCCGTCCGTCCATCCATCCATGCGCGGAGATCAGATAGATACACCCAGAGAATCGCCGAGACCCCCCTCTGTCAACGCATCTCTAGAGATGTCCCCCGAAGGACGGATCGGCGGCGCGGGCCCGCGCACACGTGTGCACCAGCCGCGAGAACCGGGCCTTAGGGTGTCCCGCAGACGGAAGGGAGTGGTCCACCCATGACTGACCAGACCGACCAGGACGCCGGTCGTCGGCCCAAATACCAGCGCATCGCCGACGAGTTGAGAACAGCGATCCAGTCGGGCACCTTCGCACCGGGCGACCGGCTCCCCGGCGAGAACGACCTCATGTCCACGTACGACGTGGCGCGGATGACCGCCCGTCAGGCCCTGTCCGTCCTGCGCAACGAGGGTCTGACCGAGGCCCGCAAGGGCGCCGGGGTCTTCGTCCGCTCGTTCCGCCCGCTGCGCCGCCGCGGCATCCCGCGGCTGGCCCGGGCGCACTGGGGCAGCGGCCGCTCGGTGTGGTCGGCGGACATCGAGGACCGCGCGCTCGTCGTCGACCAGATCGAGGTGACACCGGCCGCGCCGGCGGGCGCTCGGGTGGCCCGGGTGCTCGGCCTGGACTCCCCCGACGCCGCGGTCTGCGTCCGCAGCCGCCGCTTCGTGCTCGACGACCGGCCGGTGCTGCTCTCCGTCTCGTACCTGCCGGCCGACCTCACCCAGGGCACCCCCATCACCGAACCGGACACCGGCCCCGGCGGCACCTACGCCCGCCTCACCGAACTGGGCCACCGCCCGACCCGCTTCCGCGAGGAGATCCGCTGCCGGATGCCCTCGTCGGAGGAATCGACGCGGCTCGCCCTGGAGTTCGGCACGCCGGTGATCCTCATCGGCCGAACGGCGGTGACGGAGGCGGGAGTCGCGGTAGAGCTGAACGAGATGACGCTGGACGCGTCGTCGTACGTCCTGGAGTACGACTTCGACGCCTGACGGCCGCACCGCCGCCCGGTGAGCGCCGCGGCGGCGACTCTCCCCCGAATCAGGCCCTGACGCCGGTCTCGGCGCTCCCCTCGCGCTGTGAGGGGAGCCCGTACTGCTGCAGCTCGGAGTTGACCTGCCCGCCCAGGGTCATGACATTGAGCGTCGCCGAGTTCTCGCTCGCGATCGCCTTCTCGACGCGCGCGACGAGCGTCGTGAACGCGTCCCGCTCCGACTTCCCGTGGTACGGCCCCACGCGCGCGGCGAAGTACACCCGCTCATGCCCGAGCAGCTGTTCGGTCGACCGGTAGTTCTTCCACTGCTCCCGGTACCGGTACACGCTCTCCAGCGACACCGACGCGACCACGACCAGACTCAGCACGGTCGCCGTCACCCGCGCGAACCCCAGATCCAGATTCACGAGCACGGGCACCAGCGCACCCCCGACCACCGACACGGTCCGCATGCGCAGATGCATCGCCTTCATCTTGGTGGCCTTGCGGTCGTACCACGCCTGATACTGCCCGAGCCGCTCGTCGACGTACGCCTTCGGCGTCATCTCCCCGTTCTGCAACTGCACTTCGGGCCCGTCCCCCATGTTCTCCATGCGGGGAGTATGGCACTGTCAGACCCCGTCGTTACGGTGGCCGCATGGCGATGACGATCGACGACCTCCAGCAGCTCTGCGCCCTGCCCCCGCTCCGCGAGGCGGCCACGGCAATGGACGGCACGCCCGTGTACGTGGGCGAGGTCGACGGCGTCGACGCGTTCCGGCTGTGGAGCGACCTGCGCCTGCTGCACGAGCGCACAGGATGGTGGCCCGTCCTCGCCGGCGAGCCGGACGACCTGGCGAGAGTCCTGACCGGCCTGCGCCCCGCCTTCGCGCCCGAGGGCACGGCCGCCGACAACCCGGACCTCCTCTCGGCGGAGGTGACGGCCGACGCCGTACACGCCCTCGCCGCCCACATCGCTGCCGAAGTGGACCTCACCCGGGTCGGCGGCACCCACATCTCCGCGATCCGCCAATCCCGCACGACCCTCTGCCTCGTCCAGGCCCCCGCCGGCCACGACGTCCCCGCCCTCCTCAACTGGCTGGGTGCCTGCAACCACGACCTCACCGGAGCCGATCACCGGTCCGTCCTCCGGCACTTCCACGCCCACTACGGCGCCGAACTGGTCACCCTCCAAGACGACATCATCGAACTCCTCGTCCACCACCGCCCCACCACCCCGCAAGCGGTAGCGACCGCCGCCCTGGAGCACTACGCCTATTGCCCCGACATCGTCGACCAGGGCGTCGGCTCCCTGGAGGCCCTCGCCGCAGGCCAGCTACGCGCCGGCAGCTGGTACTTCTGGTGGGACTGACCGCCCCGGGATCAACGGGGCAGCAGGCATGACGAGGCCCCCGTACCGTGATCGGTCGGGGGCCTTCCGTATCGGCGGGACAGCTCCCACACCTTCGACACAGCCACTCACTCGTCGTCGCTGCGCTCCAGAACCAGGCCGACGGACCCGTCCTCCAGTCCGTTGCTGTCCTCGAGGTGGAGATGGGCCCCATCCGGAACTCCCTCACCGGCCAGCACCATCAGATGCCCTGCAAGCGTCCTGAGACCCGCGGCGTTCGCCTCGATGACGACCTCGCCCCCTAGATTTCGCACCGCGATGCGGGCATCGGCATCCCAGGTGAAGCGAAGCCCCCTGCCCTCGACGACGGCCGTGACATGAGTACTCTCGATCGGCGCTGAGCCGGTCCCGGAAGTCATAGACCTCATGATGCCGCTGCCTGAGCAGGCCCCCGGAAACCGGAAGCTCGCCCTACGCATTCAGGCACCGGCGGAAGCCGGAAATGCGCGTTCACCAAAACCCGCCCGCCAGGCATCCGCGATCTCTGTCAGAAGTGGATGTCAAAGACCCCCAGCCGTGATCGACTGGGGGCCTTTGTGCTGGTGGGCGCGGACGGTTTCGAACCGCCGACATCTGCTTTGTAAGCCTGGCACCCGCAGCCGACCCGTCATGGCAGCTCACCACCTATGTGCGCTACGACGGCCGCCACAAGCTATGGATGCCGCAGCGATTCTCCAGTAACCGTGGTTGACCGCTCGATCTGGCACGCATCTGGCACGCGTCCGCCGGCTCCCTCATCGAACGCGAGCAGCCGCACCTTCCGGCAGGTCGGTGACCCGCCGGGCGGTCACCAGGTAGCCCGAGAATCTCACGTCCGGCCTGGCCTTCGCCCACCCGTCCGCCTTCTCCACCGGTACCAGCACGGTCGTGCCAGGAACGGGGTAGTTGACCTTGTCCGTGGGACCCGGGGGTACCCCGTAACGGCAGTGCACCTCGACGATCGACACCCCTTCCACAGAGGTGGGCGCGTGCCTCCTCCTGGCCGTGATGCTCCTCGCAAAAGTCGATCTCAGCCGCACGTTCGCTACCGACGACGTCGGCGTAGTCCTCCGGATCGACCTACAGCAGGGTCCACGAGACAACATCCGCTGGCGCGAAGCTCTCTCCGCAGCACTGCATCTGCCAGTCATCGACCCAAATCGTCAGCGTCATGACGCCATTGTCCGTCGCGGGCGGCTGCTCACGGCTGCTATTAAAAGCCGTCTCGAAACGCCGACGTGCGCAGTCGGTGAGGCCAGCGGCCTCGTGGGTCTCCCGGGCGGTCACTAATCTGTTCGCGTGATCCCGAACGAAGACCGTCAGTTTCCCGCTGCGCTCGCCGCTGCCATGGCGGTCCGGCTCGACTGCATAGGCGAGGACGGCGTCGACTTCGAGCCCTACGAGTCTTTCCTGACTGCCGACGAGACAACGGATTGGCTCCGCGCATGGACGGGCAACAGCGACCTGACCGGCGATGACTTCCGCATCTTCGGCCAGGACGGCACCGGCGGGTACGCGGCCTTCTGGCTCATCCGTCCAGGCCGGGAACTGGCAGAGCAGCCCGTTGTCTTCATGGGCTCCGAAGGAGAGACCGGAGTCGTCGCCCGCGACCTGGGCACCTTCCTATGGCTGCTGGCTGACGGCTTCGGCCCGTGGGAAGCGGCCGCCTTCTACGAACCCGAGCCTGACTGGGCTCCACGGGTCAACGAGGACCTAGCGGCCATCGCGGAGCAGCACGCTCCGACCTGTCGTGCGTCGGCAGCGACGATCGTCGCGCAGGCCACACAGGAGTTCCCCGACTTCGACGACATCATCATGGGGTTGTGCCGCTGAACATTTGCAGGTGAGCTGGATTGGGCTACTACGCCTGCGGGGTCGGGTCGCAGCTCGCGAAGGTAGTAGGGGCCGTGCAGACTGCTGTCATCCACCGTCGTTGATGTCATCTGTGGATGTCGACCGCCGCCGGTCCGCGAAGGGCCGCGGAAGTCAGAAGCGTCTCCGACCGGGGGATAGTCCCTGCCGAAGAGTACGTAGACGGGGTGTTCAGGTCCCCGGCTTCCATCCACACGGAGATGTCCACGTTGTGGTTCGCGAACCGATGCAGGTACTGGACGAACAGCTCCAGCTCCTCGTCCGACAGTGGCTCGTCGAGCCGCTCGTTGTGTGCCGCCCCGCCAACTGCTCTACTGATCGACCGGGTCGGACGATACCCGGGCCGTGGCGCCATACTCGTCGCGTGCGTATAGATGGACATGCTCAGGTGGCCCTTCAATGTGGTGTCTGGGTCGGTGCGACTCTCACCGCACCCCTGCTGCTGGTGGCCGGCGGTCCGGCGTACGAACGCCTGATGCGGCATCTGCGCCGCGACGAGGGTCCGGGGCTCCTGTCGAAGGAAGAAGGTTGGGTGCACCCGGGGTACTGGGTCTTGACCAACGGTCTGGTTCGAGCCCTGACCTGGCCGACCCGGCGTGATGGGCTGTTGAGGGCAGGCCTGATGCGTTAGCCCTCTACCGGTTAATCGGGATCTCGTAAGTCAGGACCTCCTGATCCGTAGTTCTAGCGGGATCGTTCAGCGCAGGTCATACCGACCGCTGGGTGGCCGTGCGGGGGCGGTTACTAGGGTGCGGTACCTGTCTGCTGTACCGCACGATCCAAACGGGGGTGACCATGGAACGGCATGTGCTGGAATCGCTGTTGATCGGTGATGACGAGGCGTCTGCGATAGCTCTGGCCGCCCTACGCCGCGGCGCCCCCTACTCGGTGGAAGAGCGGGTACAACCCACTGGTGCGCACGCCGGAGTCTTCAGTCGCCGACTTCAGCGGATGCGGATGCGCGGATTCGAACCCCTTGGGCTGGAACGAGCAGTGCAGCTCATCAGGGAGTACGACCGGCCCGTGCGCACCGCACTGATCGATCCTGACAGTCGGACACGATTCACCCTGCTCTTCCTTACCGAGGACGGCAGCGCGCTGGTGGCCTGTGCGAGCTGGCCCCTGCCGCTAGTTGCAAGGAAGCCAGCTCCTTAGGAGAGCAGGAGGATGGCCCTGCACCTGACCTGCACAGTTGGGGCTGCACTGATCCCTTGCGCTGGCGCCGACAACACCCCTCATTCACCGTCGGTCACCGCCATATCTGGCACGGGTGTGGCACGACGGTGAAACCGCCGATGGGAGTGTCTACCAATCGCGCCACTTGTCCGTGAGCTCATATCGCCCGAGCCCGTGCCGGGCGGTCAGCGCGGCCACGTCGACGCCGTGCTCAGTCAGAGTCGTGTCGATGTAGTCGCACAGCGCCTCACGTTCGTCCGTCTCGTAGCCGCAGTGGATGTCGTCGACAGCATTCAGGGCCAGGACGACGCGCTCGACCACGGCGAAGACATTGACATCCTCTGCGCTGTCCAGCCCGGCCACGTCCGCGTCGAAGGCATCGAGGACGATATCGGTCGCCACCAGGAGCTCATCCGGGTACAAGTCGGCCATGCAAGCGCAGTCAGGATCCAGGGTGCCGGCAGCCAGTTGCTCGGCCTCACGGCCTATGCCCTCGCGCCAGCTCGTTGTCGGTCTCTCAGCCATGGCGCGGACCGTACAACGCGCCTCTGACAGCAGGTCTGCTGCGCGATCACGGCATGAGCTTGGGAATACCGATCTTCCAGCCATCTGCAGGCCGCTGACCAGCACATATGGGTGCCTGAGCAATCCCTGAGGCTCCCCGTGGCACCCACTGTTGACCGCCGTTCCCCGCCCCGTCTGGCACGCGAGTGGCACGCTGGGGCTCCTATCTCCCGCCGGAGGAGATCTGCTCGGCAAGGTTGTCGATGACCCCCGGGACGACTCGTTCGGCCCCTTCGGCTTCGAGCGCGTCCACGAGCGCCTGCCGAACCACGTCGTACGGATGCCCGGCGTAGCCGGCGCGGGTCCAACTGACGGCGCGCTCGGTCTTCCTCATGTGGACCGAGAGGATCGGCGCCGCCTTCTCGTACTCGCTCGGGTCCACAGACATACAGAGGACAGCTCCATTCGGATCGGTCGGCGGCGGCCAATCAGTGATCCACCGTGCCGCCCAGCACGAGGAACAACATGCCTGGGATTGCGAGCAGCACAATCGACCCAATGATGACCAGCAGGATGAACCCGAGAGTTCGCATGAGGCTCGTCGCCGCCTCGGCCAACGCATCCTGCATCGGATCTCGATCGGTCATGAATCCCCCTCATCCACGCTCCCTCGGCTATCGGCCGACCGGAACCTCATAGACGATCTCGCAGAGCGCTGCGGGCACGATGATGTCCGCCGTCTCCACGGGCCGCCCTTGATCGCTGTAGTACGTCCTTCGAATGTGCGTCACCAGGGCCCCTTTCTGGATGCCCAGAAGTGACGCCTCTTCGGCCGTCGCCTGCCGCGGCTCCGGCTGCTCTACGGCGTGGCTGACCGTGATGCCGATCTCCGCCATGCGGTTCACTACGCCCGCCCCCGCGTGCGGCCCACCTTCGGGAAGGACTACGAGGGTGCCGGCGGTGAGGTCGTACGGCTCCCAGCTCGTCGAGAGCTGTACGGGCCTGCCATTGGCGAGGAACTCGTACACCGTGCGGACGCACAAGTCACCCTCGGCGATACCGAGCCGCGTCGCGATCTCCGCCGGCGCCGGAACCTTGGCCTCGGTCCGGCTCTCCCAATCCCCCTGCTTGCCCAGGGCCTTCATGTCGGCGCGGAACGGCGAACCGCCACCCTGCTCGCGCGCCGAGGAGCGGACCACGCGAACGCGCTGACGCGGCTCCGCAACGTACGTGCCAGAACCTGCGCGCCCCTCCAGGACCCCTTGGGAGATCAGCAGCTCCTGCGCCCGACGGACAACGTTCTCGCCGACACCGCACTCCTGGCCGATTTGGGCACGCGAGGGGAGCCGATCTCCGGGCGTCCACTCCTGTTCCGCAATCCGCCGCCGGAGTTCGTCGGCGATGCGGAGGTAAGGCGGCTGCTCAGGCATATGGAAAATCTAGTCCACTAGCTCTAATCTAGTTAACTAGCTTCACGCAACGTGATCCCTTGGCGACGGAGGCTCTCCTGTGCCCGCTTCACAAGCAAGCGCGGAGGACATCGCCGCCCGGTTGTCCGCCCTCGGACTCACCACGCGCGTGGAGGAGCACGCCCGTCACACGTCGATCGAAGCGGAGGTACCGGAATCGCTCCCCGTCGAGACATGGCGGGAGGCACTGGAAGTGGTGGCCGAGGCCGATCGATTCGGGCTCCTGGCCAGCAGCTTGAACGGCCGCACCCTGTGGGCCGCCGTACGCAGAACGGTCCCCGCGACGGGCGATGTCCGGGGACCTGGCCATCAGCGATAGGAGCTGATCAGCGTGTTCAACCGTATCCGCCGCGCCGTATCGCGTACCAGAGCGCGGCATATCACGAAGAGCCGGCGCGCTATGTGCCCCGTAACTCCCGCTCGACCGACGGTCGTTCATTTCGGGCGGGCGATCCAGCGGCTCGGCTCAGCCAGTTGGGACGTCCTCGCGGGGGAGGAGACCGCACTCGTCCGACCGTACGTGTTGGCCTCCGAGGAACGAGCGCGGCGCACGACGACAAGCACATCCATGGCAGTAGGCATCGGCTGCTGGGCGCCGAGGGAGGTCACCCCGTGACGCCCCGAATCCGTCGTGCGCGAGTGTCGTACGACCGCGTCCCCGCTCCGTACCGCTCCAACTCGTGCCGCATCGGCTCCCACCACGAGTGCGAGCACGCCGGCCTGGCCGTGGCGCCCGCAGACGTCCCGGTGGTCTACGAGACCTGCACCTGCCCCTGCCACCGCGCGACTTCGTCGGTGGGCGGTGCCCGATGAGCACCTGGGTACCCAGCGGCGTCATGGCCTCGACCATCGAGGTCACGGCCGCCACCGTCCGGCGCGGCGACGTCATCCAGATAGGCGGCCAGCCGTGCCGCGTCGCCGACCTCTTTTGCCTGCCTGGCGGGGCCAAGCGACTCATCTTCGAATCGGGCGAGCTGCTGACCATGCACACCCGAAGCCGGCTCATCGCCCTGCGGATGCAGAGGGTTGGTGATCAGCTCCGTGGCTTCTCGCCGTCACGTCATCGCGGATGACCTCAGGACCCAGATCTCGACCGGCCGCATCAAGGCCGGCGAACGCCTCCCCTCCGAAGCCCAGCTCGCGGCCCGCTACACGGTCAGCACGCCGACTCTGCGGAGCGCCCTCGCGCTGCTCCAGGCCGAAGGGGTCGTCGAGAAGGTGCACGGCAAGGGCAACTTCGTCCGCCACCCCCTCCGCAGGATCACGTACGTGGGCGGCGCTCTGACACCGGCGAATACGGCTCTGCGCGTCAGCATCCGCACCACGAAGGTCCGGGCGAGCGGCCACCTGGCCGGCCTGCTGGGGGTGCCGGCGGGCAGTCCCTTGACCGAATTCGTCTGCGTGAGCCACGACGGGATGTCGCCGCACGGCCTGGCCCACATCTACGTCCCTCGGGACCTCGCACCGACTGAAATACCCGGTGAGCCGTCGTGGCCTGAGGGGGCGGGGTCGCTGTTGGCCGAGCCGCGCCCGCCGCTGGCTGAGATCCAGGAGAGCGTCTGCGCCCGCCTCCCCACCCCGAAGGAAGCGGCGACCCTCCGAATCAGCTCAACCCTCGCCGTACTCGCGATCACCCGCGTGGCAGCTGACACCACCGGCCGCGTCATCGAGGCCGCACTCCTGGTCCTCCCTGGCGACCGCGCTGAAGCCGTCTTCACCACCCACCACACGACCAAGGAAAGGAGGGCGGAAGGATGATGCGCCACAACGAGCTCCGGCTCCTCCCGTGGTCCAGCCCGGACGGCAAGCCCTGCTTCCTGAGCACCGACGACACCGGCGGTCCTCTGTCCCGCCTGGCCGACCACGCCGAGGCCACCCAACTCCACGCCGCAGTCGAGCTCCTGGAGTACGCCGCTGAGGCACTCGCCAACGTGGAGTCAGATCCGGAAGAACTCCGACTCCTGGCGACGGACCTCACGACCTCCTTGCGAGAGGTGCTCCGCGTAGCGACTAGCCGCGGCCGCCGCCTCCCGGCGCCGGATCACTCCCCGGGTGGAGGAGACGACGCGACCCCCCGCCTGCCAGCCTCCGCCTTCGGATAGCGAGAGCGCACACGCCACAGACACCAAAGCCCCGGGCCAAGCCCGGGGCTTCTCTGTACACGGCTCCGGAGGGTCCGTGTACCTGGCATGTCTCCGCTGATCAAGACCTCGCGGCGTGCCCATGGTGGGGCCTCTGTCCATATATGGGCCGCGGCACCAGTGAGACAGGAGGGGACTTGCGTCGTTTCGCCGGATGCGAAAGGAGCGCTGAGGCATCCTGTCCGCTAGCGAGCCAAACTGACGCACACCGAGGTCTTCACGCCTGAGCACGTGCTCCACCCGGGACTGGAGGCATGAACGCCATTGCCGAACTGGGCAAGTGTCTGGGATGCGAGGTGGAACGCGAACGGAGTACTGGATACAGAAGCGCGGCGTGGATTGCCGTGAGACGCCACCAACCATAGCGGAATACCTCTGATGATATTCGAGACAAAAGCGGAGGTGAGTTCCGGAATGACTAACACGAAAGTGCGACGGTTTCCGCGGCACGCAAAGCGCCAACTTGTGAGTGAGGTCTAGTGATTCGCACGATTTCCGATCTTCTTTCGGGAATTATTCGAGACGAGCTGCCTAAACTCGATAATTCCTTCATAAAGCATGCTCCGACAATTGGAGACATGTACGAGGGATTGTCTTCCGACATACTGAATCGCGCCCTTCCGGATGGATTGGGGCTGCGGGTGGTATCCGGTTTTGCTCGCGATGGCCGCGGGCGCCTGTCCGGTCAACTTGATTGCATGGTGGTGCGGGGGGAGGGAGAGAAGCTTCCGTATACCGATTCATACGTATGGCACGTCAAAGACATCATTGCCGTCATCGAAGTCAAGAAGAATCTCCACTCGGCGGAGCTTCGCGATGCCTTCGCTCAACTCAATACGGTAAGCGAAATCGAGCATGCCTATTATCAAGGCGAAGACGAGGAGCCGGACGACCCTCATCGGAGTATGGCTCCGTCGGTTAGAACGTTTGCAGAGATGACCGGGAGGATGGCCTGGGATGGGGAGGGGCGTGTCGCCCTCCCGTACGAAGAGGAGGCCCTACTTCAAACGCTTCTCCTGGAGCAGGTTTCTGCGATTCGAGTCATTCTTGGGATGCACGGATTCAAGAGTGAGCGGGCGTTCCGATCGTCAATGGTGGACTACCTTCAGCAGAACGTTGGGAATAGCGGATTTGGTCCGGCGAATTTCCCTCAATTGATCATTTCGGGTGGATACTCTCTCGTGAAGGCCAATGGGCGCCCGTTCATGGCGCCTCTGATCGATGGGTGGTGGCCGTTTTATTTTTCGACACCAGAAAACCCGCTGAGAATGCTGCTGGAGTTCATTTGGACGCGACTGGATGAGATGTATGGACTTGGTGGGGAAGTCTGGGGAGAGGATCTTGAGACTGAGGTCGCCAGGACTCTGCTGAGCTTTCGTGCTGGCCGCGTCGACGGAAGAGGCGGCTGGCAAGTTCGAACGCACGATTTTGACAATGAAGCCCTTAATGCGGCTCCAGTGACGGAACAGTGGAGTCCGGAGTTCATTGGAGAGGAGGAATTCATCCTACTCACGCGACTGTGTCAAGGGAAAGAAGTCCGTTGCGATGACCGCGAGATGATGTCCTGGCTAAAGTCGCGCGGCGTGGAATTCAACGACGTGCGCGACCGCCTGCTGGAAACGCGCCTTGTCGCCTCATCTGGGCAGAACCTGAAGCTCATCGCGAAGGAATGCCAGTTGGCAATTCTCCCGACGGGTGAATACGTCGCTGCAGAAAATAGCACTGGCCGCTTGGATCGTTGGCTCTTTCGTCGGATTGAGCGCGAACGCGCTTCGGATGAGGGCTGACGTGAATGATTCCGGGATGCACGGCATTACCAGACCATCCCTGTGACTGCCAAACAAACGGCTCCACACCACCCGATCAAGTTCAGTAGTGCAGCGGTGGTGAGTCGACACAGGCAACCGTGCGGTTCAGCGGCTGTCGGGTGGATGACGTACCAGGTCGGTGGAGCGGCTTTGGGCTGGAGCTGCTTTGGCGCGAGTGATCATGGCCCCGTAAGCTTCCGGCGCGTCGGGCAGTCTGTGGACCTGCCCGGTAAAGCACGACGTTGGGGCCATGATCTGCGAGGCTCGCGCCAAAGTGGCTGCCTAAAGCCGTGGAGCCGACCGCCCCAGCCACAGAGGGTTTCGCCACCCATCAACCGGAGCTGTCAGGCGTGCGGCCGGCGGTCGGGCTGGAGCGGGGCGGAGACAGGAGCGCAGGCCCGGGCGACGGGCCGCGCGCGCCGCGCTGGGCGCGGCGGGTGCCTTGATGAAGTAGAGAAAGTCTTACCGCGCTGGCCTCAGAGGGCGATCGGCTTGTAGGACAGGGCCCTGTCTACGGCCTTCTCGGCGGTCAGCTCCGGGTCGAAGTCCCAGAAGATGTAGTTGCTGATGTGTGGGCAGGCCAGGCCCCGTTCGAGGGCTGCCAGGATCTCGGAGGACTCGTCCTCGGGTGTCTCTCCGCTCATGAGGCGCTGGACGAGGGGGTTCGCTTCTTCGCGGGACATCCGCCATGCCTGCTGCATGCTCATTGCTGCGCGATCAGTCGGCGGCCGTCGTGGCTCCGTACGTGGGGGCCATTCCCGTCGAGCGCGTCCAGCAGTCGGATCGCGTAGACCTCGGCCATGCGCTCTTCGACCTCGGCCGGCGTGAGCCAGTCGACTGCGATGGACTCGTCGGAGGTTCGCTCGGTGCCGCCTGACGGCTTGCAGCGGAAGACCAGGGCGACGATGCCTCGCGTCGTGTTCTTGTAGACCCCGGTCAGCTCGTCGACGTCGACGTGGATGCCGGTCTCCTCCAGGACCTCGCGGGCGACGCCTGCTTCCGGTGCCTCGGTAAGTTCGAGGACTCCGCCCGGGAGCTCCCACGTGCCGTTGTCCGCTCGGCGGATGGCCAGGAGACGCCCGTCTTCGCGCACCACAGCCCCGGCTACGGACACCGAGTGGAGTGGCGTTGACTTTGTTCCCGCGCTCCCACTACTCATGTACAGGAGCATATGAGAGTGGGTAGGACTGTGGGAACTCCAGCAGGAGCTGGCAGGGCCGTACCTCGGTACGTGCAGATCGCGGACGACATCGTCCAGCAGATCCGGTCCGGGGTACTGAAGCCCGGCGACATGGTGCCCAGCGAGTCCGAGCTCGTCGAGCGGTACGGGGTCGCCGGCGGGACCATCCGTAAGGCCATGGTCGAGGTACGGGCCAGTGGGCTCGTCGAGACCCGACACGGCAAGGGCTCGACCGTGAAGGACCGGCCGCCCGTACGGCTCCGCTCCTCCGACCGATTCCGCGCCTCGCACCGCCGCGGCGGCAAGGCGGCCTACCTCGCAGAGTCCGAGCAGTCCGGCGCCACGGCCAAGGTGAGCGTCCTCTACATCGGGCCCATGGAGGCGCCGGCGGACATCGCCGAACGGCTCGGTGTCGACGCGGGGACCCAGGTGCTCGCGCGGCGACGTCTGTACTTCCGGAACGGGACGCCCGTCGAGACCGCCTCGTCGTACCTGCCGTGGGACGTGGTGAAGGACATCCCCGAGCTGTTCGCCGATAACCCGGGCCCCGGTGGCATCTACGCCCGGCTGGAAGACCACGGGCACACCTTCGCGGAGTTCGTGGAGACGCTTCAGGCTCGGCCGGCCGCGAAGGCGGAGGCGTCGGAGCTGGCACTGAGCGCCGGGGCGCCCATCATCCACCTGCTGCGAGATGCGGTGACGAAGAAGGGGCGGGTCGTGGAGGTCTGCGACACGCTCATGGCTGCTGACCAGTTCGTCTTCCAGTACCGGATCCCCGCGACCGACTGACGCACACTCAACTTCCCTCAACCCGCTGCGGATTCTTTCCGTGGCGGTTGACTCATGTACAGGAGTGGTGCACTCTTCTTCATGTCACTCCTATACAGGAGTGAATGAGTCCAGCCTCTATAGAGGAGTGATCCACTGTGCGTCAGATCCCCGTCGACACGTCCGCCGCGATGGTGATGGTGGCCCAGCCCCCGGCCCCGAAGATCGCGAACCGCCAGACCGGTGAGATCGCCACCGACCGCGACACCGGTGCCCCGCTCATGACGGTCGACGTCATGTTCGTCATGGACGGCAACGCCGAGATCCTGAACCTGACGGTGCCGAAGACCGGCATCTCCGAGGAGCTCGCCATGGGCACCCCGGTCGCCCTCACTGGCGTCGTCGCCCGGCCGTGGGAGAACGAGTTCAACGGCCAGAAGCGCCACGGCATCAGCTTCCGCGCCGTCGCCGTCACCTCGCTCGCGCCCGCGAAGGTCGGCTGACCTATGACCGGATTAACGGTCACGCTCGCCCTGGTCGCCACGGCCGCGCTGCTGCTCCGGTGGCAGCGACCGGCCTGGTACTGGATGAGCTTCGGCGTCGTCTTCGCCATCGTGCGGATCCTCGCCCGGTACGCGTCGGTCATGGACGCGTGCGGGCTGACCCTCCCGCCCTCGCGCTGGCGCCTGGCGCTGGCCCGGATGACCGGCCGGCCCATCCCCGAGTCGCGGGCGCCCCGGATCCTGCGGCTGCGGCCGACGCGTACGGGACTGGTTCTGCGGGTGAAGCTGCGGCCCGGTCAGGACGCGTTCGACTTCTCGGCCGCGTCGGACCGGCTCCGGCACTCGTTCGTCATGCAGAACGTCACCGCACGGGAGATCCGCTCGGGCGTGGTCGAACTGCGGATGACCGGCTACGACGTCCTCAAGCGGG
The DNA here is from genome assembly GCF_053601115.1 of Streptomyces sp. NPDC004788. Taxonomy (NCBI): domain Bacteria; kingdom Bacillati; phylum Actinomycetota; class Actinomycetes; order Kitasatosporales; family Streptomycetaceae; genus Streptomyces; species Streptomyces sp. NPDC004788. Next base: position 18,509 of record NZ_JBSGBF010000067.1, on the reverse strand, counting down.
TGCAGATGCCCGCGGCCGCCCGTGGCGGAGTGATGCGGGTTCCGGTCGCCATGCGGGAAGACGGAGAGGTCTATTGCCGCGACTACCGGCAGACTCCGCATGCGCTGAACATCGGCGCCACCCAGTCCGGCAAGTCCGTCTATCAGCGCAATCTCGTCGCCGCGCTCGCCGCACTGGACGTCGCCCTCGTCGGGATCGACTGCAAGCAGGGAGTTGAACTCGCTCCGCTTGCACGGCGGTTCACCGCCTTGGCCGACAACCCCAATGCCGCCGCCGACCTCCTCGACGCGCTCGTCGAGCACATGGAAGAGGTCTATCAACTGATCCGCCGCGAGCAGAGGTTGAGCGCGGACCTGCCGGACGCGGAGATCACCTCCGACATCTGGGACCTGCCCGAACACCTGCGACCGACCCCGATCGTGCTCCTGGTCGACGAGGTCGCCGAACTCGCCCTCTATGCCACGAAGGAGGAAGAGAAGCGCCGCGACCGGATCATCACCGCCCTGGTCCGGCTCGCACAGCTCGGCCGCGCCGCCGGCATCTACCTGGAAATCTGCGGGCAGCGCTTCGGCTCCGAGCTCGGCAAGGGCATCACCATGCTCCGCGCCCAGCTCACCGGCCGCACCGCTCACCGCGTCAATGACGAGACCAGCGCCAACATGGCCTTCGGCGACATCGCCCCGGACGCCGTGCTCGCCACGATCCAGATCCGCACCGACCGCCCCGGCACTGCCGTCGCCGGCGACTCTTCCGGTGGTTGGGTCCGCATCCGGACTCCCCACCTCACGCTCCGGCGGGCCGTGAACATCGCGAACTCCCACGCCCACCGCACGCCGGAGATCCCCGCGCTGGACGCCTTCCGGCCCGTCCTGCCGCCTCTGGGCAAAGCCGCGGCGCCCTCGCCCGTCACGGCTCCGGCGATCGCCTGACTCCCCCCGCTCCACGGCGGCGTGACCGCCTCACGCCAAGTCCCTACCCCGCCCATGCCCAAAACCGGAAGGAGGACCCGCGATGCGTCCCATGCGACGACCGGACGCAGTCCTCGTACAAGCCGTAATCGCTGGCGCCCTGTCCTTCGCCCACCTTCACGACCTGGCTGCGGCTGCCGGACAGGCCGGTTGGAAGGCGTGGGCCTACCCGGTCTCCGTGGACCTCCTGCTCGTCGCCGCATGGCACCGGCTGCGGACCTCGCGGGCCGCCGGTGTGCCCGCCCGCTCGGCCTGGACCTGGTTCACCGTCGCCCTGGCCGCGTCACTCGGTGCGAACGTCGCCACCGCCGGCCTCCTCGACCTCGGCCACGTACCCGCCTGGCTGCGCATCCTCGTCGCAGGCTGGCCCGCCCTCGCGTTCCTCGGCGGCACCCTCCTCGTCCACTCCCCCAGCCCTGCGCTGGTGTCGGTGTCGGAAGGGGCGGCACCCGCAGCATCGGAGGTCACTGAACAGGGCGCGCAGGCGGAGCCTGCGACCGAGCCTGACCCGGCGGAAGCACTGCCCGCCATCGAAACCGTCCCCGCGCCTGCACCGACGGTGCCCGTACCAGCCGCGCTGGTCGCTCACGCCCGGAAGGTCGCAGACGACCACCACGCCCGCACCGGCGCCCGGATCGACACCGGCACCCTGCGCGCTCGCCTCGGCGTCCCTGCCCCATTGGCCGACGCCATCGCCGCCCAACTCGTCTGAGAAGGAGATCGACCATGCGCGATTCGACCCGGCACGCCTTGGAGCGCGCCGCCGAGCTGACCCGAAAGAACCGCCTGGTGGAGGCCATGGCCACCGCCGAGCCGGTGATCACCGCCGCCGACGAGTTCGAGTCGGCCGAGATCCGTCAGTGGCTCATCGACCACGCCGACGACTTCACCGGGGAGAGCTGAGCGATGGCCGCTCGTGACCACTTCCACTCCGTGATGCGGATCGGTCCGGTGCAGATCGGCACCCACCGCGACCGCCACGGCCGCACCAAGTACGCCGCCGTGTGCACGTCCGACGGCTGCGGCTGGTCCGCCGACTACTCCAGCTCCTCGGCCGCCCAGCTCGCCGCCCGCACCCACCGCTGCAAGCCCCGCTGACCGCGAAGACCTCGAAGACCACGAAGGAGCTCTGCGTCATGGAAGTCCCGCTCTGGCTCGCCCTGATCGTCGTCGGCGGCCTCGGCATCAAGCTCATCCGCCCGCCCTGGTGGCTCGTCGCCGTGATCCTCCTCGGCGGCTACCTCCTCGCCGACAGCGTCCTCGCCCCACTCATCGACAGCACGATCAACAAGTAGGGAGAACCGTCATGTTCCGGCCGCGCATCCCGGTCAACCCGCTCCCGACCGGCATCGTCACCCCGCTCGTCCAGCCGACCGCCACCGGCGACATCGAGCCCCACCACACCACCCACGCCGCGGTCTGCAACCACCACCACGCCCCGGCCCCTGCTCCGGTCCCGGCGCAGTCCTACGCCATGCGTCTCACTCCGGCCGGCCTGGCTGTGGCCGTCGCCGGTGGCGCCGGAGCCGTCCTCGTCGTCGGCGCGGTCCTGGTCTCCATGCTGCTCGCCGTCGCCGTCACCGCCGCTTCCGTCGCCGTCTGCGCCGTCGTCCTGCGCTCGCTCCTCAACGGCCAGCAGCGGCACCGCTAGTCGGCCCCCGGGCGGCTCAACCGCCAAGTCTCCGCCGCCCGGAAGCCCCGCTCCTGCCCAGTTCGCAGAACCAGAAGGAACCGCCCCATGATGACCGATCCGGCCACCGCGTCGGCTGGTCTGGACACCGCCACCCTGAGCGAAATGCTCCGGGTGGCCGGGTCCCCCGGCTTCGACCGCTGGCGCGAGCAGATCCACCGCACCGGCGGCTGCTCCCACCCCATCCACCTCACCGGCTGGACCATCACCCGGGACAAGACGACCGGCGAGACCCTCCACCGGTACTCCACCGACACCGAACCGGGCGGACGGCTCCGGATCGCCTGCGGCAACCGCCGGGCCTCCCGCTGCCCCGCCTGCGCGTGGACGTACGCGGGCGACACGTACCACCTCATCCGCGCCGGCCTCGCCGGAGACGACCGCCGGGACATCCCCGCCACCGTCCGCGAACACCCCCGCGTCTTCCTCACCCTCACCGCCCCGTCCTTCGGCCCGGTTCACAACCGCCCCGGCACCTGGCCCTGCCGCTGCGGCACCCGCCACGCCGAGGACGACGCCGCCCTCGGCACCCCGCTCGACCCCGAGTCGTACGACTACGCTGCCGCCGTCCTCTTCAACAACCATGCCGGGCAGCTCTGGCAGCGGTTCACGAATCGACTCCGCCGGGAGATCGCCGCCGCGGCCGGCCTCTCGCAGAGGGAGCTGAAGAAGGTCGCCCGGATCTCGTACGGGAAGGTTGCCGAGTTCCAGAAGCGCGGCGCCGTCCACTTTCATGCCGTCGTCCGCATCGACGGCCCGGACGGCCCCGACTCCCCGCCGCCGTCGTGGGCGACCACCGAATGCCTCACCGACGCCATCCGGGCCGCCGCCACCCACGCGTACACAACCATCACCGTCCCCGCCACCGGCGACCAGCCGTTACGTCGCCTCCGCTGGGGCACCCAGCTCGACATCCGCCCCGTGAAGGCGTTCGGCGACGGCTCCGACATCACCGAACAGGCTGTCGCCTCGTACATCGCCAAGTACGCCACCAAAGCCGCCGAGACCACCGGCAGTCTCGACCGCCGCATCGGCAACCGTGAGGCCCTGGTCCTCCTCGGCGTTCCCGACCACACCCGCCGCCTCGTCGAAGCCTGCTTCGACCTCGACCCGCTCTACCCGGACCGCCGGCTCCTGGCCTGGGCCCACATGCTCGGCTTCCGGGGCCACTTCTCCACCAAGTCCCGGCGGTACTCCACCACCCTGAGCGAACTCCGCCAGACCCGCGCCGACTACCGCGCCGCCCAGGAACGCGCCGCCCGCGGCCTCGACGCCATCGAGCCGGACACCGTCCTCGTCCTCACCTCCTGGTCCTACGCCGGCCAGGGCCACTCCCCCGGCGAGGCCGCCCTCGCCGTCTCTATCGCCCGAGACATCCAGCTCAACCGTGAGACCGCCCGCGAAGCCCTACGCGACCAACTCGCCCTGGAAGGAGCAACCGCATGACCGACCGACTGCTGACCGTGGGCCAGGCCGCCGAACTCCTCGGCACCACCGAGAGGTTTCCGCGTCGACTCATCGCCGAGCGCCGGATCGTTTTCGTCAAGGTGGGGCGGCATGTCCGCATCCCTGAACGGGCCTTGGAGGAATTCGTCGTCGCCCACACCGTCCAGCCGATCACCACTCGTCGCCGATTCGCGGCGGTGGCCTAATGGCGAACAGCAAGGGAAAGCGGCGACGCTTCGGTGCCGTGCGCAAGCTGCCCTCCGGACGGTTCCAGGCTCGTTATCAGGGGCCCGACGGGATCACGCGATCGGCCCCCGAGACGTTTGCCTCGCAGACCGATGCCGATCGATGGCTCGTCCGCAAGGAAGCGGAGATCCTCGACGGCAAATGGAAGAACCCTGACGACAAGGTTCTCTTCGGGGTGTACGCCGACGCCTGGTTCAAGGAACGCGAATACGCGGCGACCACCCGCGAACGTAACGGCAGCGCGCTGCGACTTCACGTCCTGCCAACCTTCGCGGACGTGGTCCTAAGTGAGATCACCACACCCCAGATCCGCCGTTGGCGTGCCGGCCTCCTGGAGGCGGGTGTCGGTGAGCCGACGGTCGCCAAGGCGTACCAGATCCTCCGCGCCATCATGAACACCGCAGTCGACGACGAGCTGATCCAGCGCAACCCCTGTCGCATCAAGGGCGCCGGAGTGGCCAAGACGGCTGAGCGGCCGTTCCTCGACGTCGCCGAGGTCTTCCAGCTCGCTGACGCCGTGCCGGCGCGCTTCCGGGTGTTCATCCTGCTGGCGGCCTTCACCGGGCTCCGCTTCGGGGAGCTCGCCGCGCTTCAGCGCCACGACGTCGACATCGAACGACAAACCGTCGCCGTGCGGCGTTCCCTGGCCGAGACCCGGACGGACGGCATCCTGGTCAAGACGCCCAAGAGCGCGGCCGGTGTGCGCACCGTTGCCTTTCCGGCCTCGCTCGCGGAAGCCTTGGCGACTCATCTCGCCGTCTACGCTGAGCCGGGTCGGACCGGGCTGGTCTTCACCGGAGCCCGCGGTGGGCAGCTGCGGCGGAACAACTTCCGCCGGCTGTGGTTGAAAGCCCTGAAGACCGCCGGCCTCCGCGACGTCCACTTCCACGATCTGCGCCACACCGGTAACACCCTCGCCGCGACCGGTGGCGCCACGACGCGGGAGCTGATGCAGCGGATGGGGCACTCGTCGGTGCGGGCCGCGTTGATCTATCAGCACCTGGTGAACGGTCGTGACCAGGCCATCGCCGCCCATGTCGACGAGCAGATCAGGAAGGTCCGGCCGACAGAGCCCGGCGAGGCATCTGGCACGTAAGTGGCACGACGCCTCTCCACCGCTCTCGCGGCTGGGGGAAGAACAAGGCCCAGGTTCCCGGTTCAGTACCGGTGGCCTGGGCCTTTGTCTATCTACCTACTGGTGGGCGCGGACGGTTTCGAACCGCCGACATCTGCTTTGTAAGAGCAGCGCTCTACCCCTGAGCTACGCACCCGTGGAAGTGAAGCAACAGCGTACATGGCGGACCGGTGGGTGCGGCAAACCGGTGGCTGGGGTGGGGGGTGGGGCAACCGGTGGGGTCGTGTGTTCGTCCAGGGTGGGTGGGAGAATGTAGCGGTCCGGGCAGGGCGGCTGAGAGAGCGCGGGAGAGGGAACGTGGCGGCGACCGTGGGCAGGGGTGGGGCGACGCGCGGGAACTCCGGGGTGTTCGGGCTGGTCGTCGCGTTGCCGCTGGTCGTGGCCGCCGTGGTGCCGCACGCATTCGCCGGGGGCGGGGGCGGGGGGCGGCGTTGGTTCGGGGGGCGGGACGAGGGGCGGCGGGCGGCGGCGCAGGCGGCCAAGGACGCCGCTGCGGCCGCGTTCTACGAGCTGGACACCGCGCAGCGGGGGCTGCGGATCTCGATCGAGACGATCACCGCGGTCGACGACTCGGCGGAGGCGCGCCGCGCGGTCGAGGGCTTCGCGGCGCTGGGGCGGCGGATCGACGAGGTCAGTGGCGCGTACATCACCGCCGTCGACAGCCATGACCTGGACCGCGACGAGCTGGACGCGGCGGCCGCCGGGCGGGCCCGGGCGGACATGGAGAAGGCCAGGGACGAGCTGGTACGGGTCAAGGGGGAGCTGGACCGGTTCGAGCAGGGGCTCGCGCCGCTGCTCGGGCGGGCCGAGACCCAGCTGGCCCGGCTGGCGCCCGCCGTCGAGCGGGCGCGACAGGCGCTCCGGAACGCGAGCGGTGCTCTCGACGCGGTGCGGGAGGGCGGGTTCCGCGCCGACGACCTCGCCGCCCGGCTCGCCCGGCTCGGCCCCGAGCTCACCCGGCTCAACGAGGGCGCCGGCCGGCACGGCGTCGCCGAGACCCTGCAGCGCGCGGACCAGGTGCTCCGCGAGGCCGAGGCCGTGCGGGCCGAGGCCGAGCAGGTGCCCGAGCGGGCCGCCGAGATCGACAAACGCCTTGTCTCCCTCCGTACCCGCGCCCAGGCCCTCGCCACCCGCGCCGCCGGCGTCGAGCCCGTTCTGTCCGAGCTGCGCCGCCGCTTCTCCGCCGCCTGCTGGCAGGACCTCCAGCACGTGCCCGAGCAGGCCGGCACCGCCGCCCGGCAGGCCGAGGAGCGGCTCGCCGAGGCGGCGAAGGCCCGCGACGAGCAGCGGTGGCCCGACGCGACCTCGCTGCTCTCCACCGTCCGCGCCCTGCTCAACACCGCCGACGAGGGCGTCGCGGCCGCCGGCGAGCGGCTGCGGCGGCTGAACGCGGTCGCCAAGGACCCGCACGACGAGATCGACCGCACCCGCTTCGCCGTACGCGACGCCCAGCGCCTCGCCATGTCCGGCCGCACCACACCCGAGCCGCGGCACGCAGGACCGCTCGACGAGGCCGTGGCCCGCATCGACCGGGCCGTCGGCATGCTCGACACTGGCCGGCACCCCGACTACTGGGCCTTCCTCACCGAACTGGAGGCGATCCGCGCGACCGCCGCCCGGGTCGTCGAGCAGATCCGCGAGGAGCGCGCCAAGCCCTGACCGGCGGGCCACGGCAGGCCGTAACCTGTGGCCATGCCTCGTTACGAGTACCGCTGCCGGACCTGCGGCGACACCTTCGAGCTCAGCCGCCCCATGGCCGAGTCCGCCGCCCCCGCCGCCTGCCCCTCCGGGCACGACGACACCGTCAAGCTGCTCTCGGCCGTCGCCGTCGGCGGCACGGCCGCGCAGAACAAGCCCTCCGGCGGAGGCGGCGGAGGCGGCTGCTGTGGCGGGGGCTGCTGCGGCTAGCCCCGGCAGGCCCTAGCTTCCCAGGTACCTCAGCACCGCCAGCACCCGCTTGCTGTAGCCCTCGCTCCGGCCCGTCAGCTCGAGCTTGTCGAAGATCGCGTTGATGTGTTTCTCCACCGCGCTCTGCGACACATGGAGCAGGGCCGCCACCGTCGCGTTCGTGTGGCCCTGCGCCATCGCCGCCAGGACCTCGCTCTCGCGCGGGGTGAGCCGGGCCAGCGGGTCGGTGTGGGAGGAGCGGACGAGGAGGCGGCGCACGACCTCCGGGTCGAAGGCGGTGCGCCCCTCCCCCACCCGGTCCAGGGCGTCCAGGAACTCGTCGACCTGCGCCACGCGGTCCTTCAGCAGATAGCCCACGCCGCCCGTGCCGGGCCCCTCCGTCGCGCCCGTCAGCAGCTCGGTCGCGTACCGCTTCTCCACGTACTGCGACAGCACCAGCACCCCCACCTCCGGCCACCGTGCCCGGATCTCGATCGCCGCGCGCAGCCCCTCGTCCGTGTGGCCGGGCGGCATGCGCACATCGGCGACGACGACCTCCGGCGGGTCGGCCGCGACGGCCGCGAGGAGTTCGACGGCGGTGCCGACGGCGGCCCGCACCTCGTGGCCCTCCTCGGCCAGGAGCCGTACGAGCCCCTCCCGCAACAAGGTCGAGTCCTCTGCGAGCATCACCCGCACGGCAGCTCCGCCCCGATCACCGTCGGGCCGCCCGGCGGGCTGTCGACCGTGAAGCGTCCGTCGAGCGCCGCCACCCGGCTCGCGAGGCCCGCGAGGCCGCTGCCCCGGCCGGGGTCCGCGCCGCCCGCACCGTCGTCCCGTACTCGTATGTCCAACACCCCGTCCCTCTCGTTCACTTGAACGTGCACCAGGCCTGCCCCGGCATGCTTGACGACGTTCGTCACCGCTTCCGCGACGACGAAGTACGCGGCGGCCTCCACGGACTTGGGCAGCGGGCCCGGCACGGCGTACCCGAGGCGCACCGGCAGCGGGCTGCGCTCCACGACCGCCTCGAGAGCCGTCCGCAGACCGGCCTGGTCGAGGATCGCCGGGTGCACCCGCCAGGCCACCTCGCGGAGTTCGGCGAGCGCCCGCCGGCTCTCCTCGTGGGCCTGGAGCAGCAACTCGGCGGCTCGCTCGGGGTCCTGGCCGCGGCGGGCGCGGCCGATGAGCATGCCGAGGGCGACGAGCCGCTGCTGCACGCCGTCGTGTAGGTCGCGTTCGATGCGGCGGCGCTCCTCGTGGACGACGTCCATGATCTCGGCGCGGCTCGCGGCGAGTTCGGCGATCCGGGCCTCGAGCGCGTCGGCCTGGCGCGGCCCGAGCATGCGCAGCGCCAACTCGCCCTCCATCTTCGCGACGTGACCGAGTCCTTGGACGGACAGGAAGAGCAGGAGCAGCCCGCCCAGGCCGCCGAGGGCGACCGGCAGCGGCTGCCGGATGTCGACGAGGAGCCAGCCGGCGAGCGCGAAGGCGAGATACCCGAGGCCGGCCGCCGCGCACCCGAGGACCACCGCGCCCAGGAGGCCGACCGGCCAGCGGGAGAGGAGGTACGGGACGGTGCGCGGGTGGGCGTAGGGCGGTATGCGAACGCCGAGGAGCCGGTCGAGCCGCCACCGCTCCGCCCGTACGAGCCGGTCCACCGCCCCGGCCGCCGCGCGCCGCCCGCCCGGCCGGACCGCGAGCGGAAGCGAGAGGAGGCCGGCCGCCATCTCCAGGACCACGAGCAGGGCCCCGAGCGCGAGCCCGGCCGCGAGGGCGAGCCCCCTCGCGGGCCCCGTCACAAGCCCTGCCGCGTGCCCCCTCTGCAGCCCCGCCGCGGGCGCCGTCCCGAGCCCCGCCACAGGCGCCCTCGTACCCCGAAGCCTCTTCATGATCAGCCACGCTAGCGGGCCCGCGCCGTCCGCACCCTGCGGAAAACCGCACCGTTCCCTGCGGACGGCAGCAGTCCCCCGCGCCGTGCCGCTTCCTAGCGTGGAAGGCATGAACATGGAGACCTGGATCAACAGCCTCATGGACACCCTCGGCGCGCCCGGCGCGGGCGTCGCCGTCGCCCTCGAGAACCTCTTCCCGCCCATCCCGAGCGAGGTCATCCTGCCGCTCGCCGGCTTCGCCGCCTCCACGGGGCGGATGAACCTGCTCGCCGCGCTGCTGTGGACCACGGCCGGCTCGGTGCTCGGCGCGCTCGCGCTGTACGGGGTGGGGGCGCTGTTCGGGCGGGATCGGGTGCTCGCGATCGCCGCGCGGCTGCCGCTGGTGAAGGTCGCGGACATCGAGCGGACGGAGACGTGGTTCGCCCGGCACGGCACCAAGGCGGTGCTGCTGGGTCGCATGGTGCCGATCTTCCGCAGCCTGATCTCGGTGCCCGCCGGGGTCGAGCGGATGCGGCTGCCCCTTTTCCTGGCCCTCACCACACTGGGCAGCGCGCTGTGGAACACCGTCTTCGTCCTCGCCGGGTACGTCCTCGGCGAGAACTGGGAGCAGGTCACGGACTACGTCTCGGTCTACTCGAAGGCGGTGCTCCTCATGGCGCTCGCGGCGATGGCGATGTTCGTCGCCGTGCGTCTCGTACGGACGTTCAGGCCGGGTCCGGGAGCGCGCCGGGCCCGGCGCTGAACCGCGACGACGCCTGGTCCCGCGCCGCCGCGCGGAAGCGGCGGAGGATCTCCTCGCCCGCCGCCACGCCGCGCTCGGTCAGTGCCTCCACGTGCGGTGCGGTCCAGTCCGAGTCGGCGAGTTCGCCGTGGCCCGGGCGCCAGGCGCGGTCGGCGGCGAGGAGCAGGTCGGCGTCGAGGAGGGAGTCGCCGGCGGCGAGGGTGAGGGTGGCGCCGGTGCGGCGGGCGACCTCACGCACGGCCGCGCTCTTGGTGAGCGGCTTCGGCACCGCGTACACCTTCCGGCCCTGGAGCGAGACCGTCCAGCCGCGCTCGTCCGCCCATGCGGTGAAGCCGGCCAGCCACTCCTCCGGGAGCCGCTCGCGCTCGACGACGAGGTAGGCGAACAGGTCCTCGGCGACGCGGTGCTTGCGCACCCAGGACGGGTCGGTGGTGGCGGCGAGGTGTGCCCGGACCTCGGCGAGCGGGGCGCACGCCTCCGCGACCCGGCGGAGCACCTCGGTGTGCCAGTCGGGGTCGGAGACCCCGTCGACGAGGAGGTGACCGCCGTTGGCGCAGATCGCGTACGTCGGCGGGGGCGCGCCGGCGCCGAGCAGGCGGATGCGCTGGTACTGCTTGCGGGTGCGGGTGGTGGTCGGCACGAAGACCGTCTCGGCGGCGAGTTCGCGCAGCTGGGCGGCGGCGTGCTCGGTGACGTACGAGAGCGGCTTGGACTCGTGGACCTCGACGCAGAGCAGGCGGGGGGCCTGCGGGTCGGGCATGCCGAGGGCGAGGGCCGCGCTGGAGTAGATGAGGGTGCGGTCGAGGTCGCTGGCGACGAGGACCTTCGTGTTCACGGTGCCGGTCACTGGGACGCCACCGCCTTGCCGTCGGCGCCGGTCGCCCCGCGCGTGTACCTGGGGTGGATCAGTCCGACGCAGCTGTACGGCAGTTCGTCGACCTCCTCGACCGGTACGCCGCGCTGCTCGGCCAGCAGCCGTACGTGTGCCAGGTCGGCGCCCGCGCCCCGCTTGGCCAGGATCTTCCACGGCACGCGGCGCAGCAGCACCCTGGTCGTCTCGCCGACGCCCGGCTTGACCAGGTTGACGTCGTGGATGCCGTACTCCTCGCTGATCCGCTCGACGGCCGCCCAGCCTTCCCAGGTGGGGGTGCGGTCGGCGGCGAGCAGCTCCTTCACGTCGGCGTCGACGGCCGCCGCGACCTCGTCGAAGCGGGCGGCGACGGCGTCGAGGAAGGCGCCGGAGACGTCGGCGCCGGCCAGCTCGCGGTAGAACTTCGCGCCGTGGAAATCGTGCGGGCCGACGAGGTCGGCGCGCAGGACGGTGCGCGATATCAGGCCGGAGACGGTGGAGTTGAGGCAGGCGGAGGGGATGAGGAAGTCCTCACGGGTGCCGTAGGTGCGGACGCAGGAGCCGGGGTCGGCGAGCACCGCGATCTCCGGGTCGAACCCGGAGCCGGCGAAGTCGTTCACCGCTTCGGCCAGTTCGCGGGTGATCGCGCCCTTGCCGGTCCAGCCGTCGACGAACACCACGTCGGTCGGGTCGTGGTGCTCGGCCAGCCAGCGCAGCGCGTTGGCGTCGATGCCGCGGCCGCGCACGATCGACACCGCGTAGTGCGGCAGGTCGAGCCCGTGCCGGTGCCGCGCCCACCGGCGCATCAGCACCCCGACGGGCGTTCCTGCCCGGGCCAGCGAGACCAGGACCGGGCGCGGCGACCGCTCGGCGAGCACGGTCTCGGTGACCGTGCCGACGGCCCGGGCGATACGGGACGCCGAGCTCTCCAGCGCGGTGCGGAACAGCTCCTGGTACGCCTCGCTCGGCTGGTACTCCACCGGCAGCGACTCCGCGTAGTGCGCTCCGCCGCTCTGGATCGCCTCCTCGCGCTCCTCGGTCGGCGCCTCGAGCCGTACGTCCGACAGGTCCTGGAGCAGCCAGCCCACCTCCTCCGGCGCGTACGAGGAGAACGCGGGGCCGCGCAGGGGCTCGGACAGCATGGAGCTCCTTCCAGGAGCATCGTGAGTCGCGGGAGTAGCGGGTGTCGCGGAAGCAGCGCGCGTCGCGGATACAGAGCGCGTCGCGGATACAGCGCGTGTCGCGGAAGCAGCGCGTGTCGCGGAAGCAGCGCGTATCGCGGATACAGCGCGTATCGCGGAAGTCGTGGGAGTGGGCGGAGTCGCGGGTGCTGCCGGTTCCGCCGGAGTCGCGGGTACGTGGGAGGGCACGACGGCCAGCACGACGTGCGGCACGTGCGCGGCGAGCTGCGCGAGCAGTCCGTCCGGCGCGTGCAGCTCGGGCGTGTCGCCGACCGAGTCGACGACGGCCACGACCGCGTCGAAACCGTTGCCGGCGACGTTGTACGCGTACCGCTCCCCCGGCCCGTCGGCGGGCGCGTCGTGCGCGGGGAAGACGAGCCGGGTCCGTATCGCGTACCCGGGATCGTCGACGGCGAGGACGGGCGAGCGGGTCGTCGTCGAGTACCGCACGTCGTGCCCGGCCGCCTCCAGCTCGCCGGCGAGGCGCAGGGGTGCGTACATGAGCTCCTCGAAGCCGAGGACCAGGACGCGCCCGCCCTGCCCGGGGCCCGGCAGTGCCTCGCCGATCCGCGCCGCCATAGCGGGCAGCGCCGCCTCCAGGCGGTCCCGGTGCTCGGGCGTGAAGCCGTGCCGCCCGCCGTCGGGAACGCCGGCGGGCCAGTCGAGATCGACGCGGAGGGGCGTGGGGCGAGGCGTGCGCGGAGCAGCGGGCGGGGCGGCTGCCCGCCCCTGTCCGGCGTGGGTCGGCGATGGCGCCGGCCCCTCCTGCGCGGTGCCCTTCGCGTCCCGCGGCGCCGCGTTCGCCTCGTGCCGCGCCACCAGCTCCTGGCCCTTCGCCAGGACGCCCTCGGGCAGGTCCACCGTGCCCGCTGCCAGGGTGATCAGGTCGACCCGGGCGCCGAGTTCCGTCGCGAAGGACGTCAGGCGGGCGCGGTCGGCCGGGGCGCGCATGTCGACGAGGGCGACGATGACGTAGCGGTCGCGCGGGTAGCGGGCGTGGAGGGCGCGGATGGTGTTGAGGACGGTGTTGCCGGTGGAGAACTCGTCGTCGACGAGCACGAGGGGGCCGGGGGCGGCGAGGAGGGCGGGGTTCTCGGGGAGGAGGAGGTGGGAGGTGGCGTGGGAGTGGGACTCCTCGAAGCCGCCGGCGGGGGCGACGCCCGGGACGGGGCGGCGGGTGGAGTGGAGGTAGGGGGCGAGGGCGAGGCCGTCGGCGACGCTGTGGCCGAGGCCGGTGGCGGTCTCCGCGTAGCCGAGGACGACCGCGCGGGCCGCCTCGGTGTCGCCGAGCAGCCGTCGTACCCGCACACCCAGGTCGTGCCCGGCGTCGCGGACCACGGAGGGCCGCTGGGGCACGTGCTTGCCCAGGACGTTGGAGACGAGCAGGTGCGCCCGCTTGGGGTTGCGGCGCAGCGCCAGGCCCAGCAGGTCACGCAACTGTTCGTCACCGACCAGTTCGACGCCCAGTCGCTCCGCGACCCACGTTCCGGTCCACACCACGTCGTTCGTCTTCCTTTCCCGTGCCGGTCGCTATGCGGCGAGGCCGGCGGTGAGCAGCTCCACGAAGCCGACGTCCTCGCGGGCCACGCCGAAGACCTCGGCGCGCCTGAGGGTGCGCTCGGCCCAGGCGCGGTGCGGCTTCACCTCGTTCATCTTGTTCGTGTACGCGGAGCGGAGCACCCCGCCACCGTCGCGTTCCGGCCGCAGGATGTCCTGCGCGTCGCTGAACTCCTCGTGGGTGACCACGGACAGCGCGTGCACCGGCACCACATGGCTGGGGTGGATGCAGGTCTTGCCGAGTAGGCCGTTGGCGCGATCGAGCTCGATCTCGCGGAGCAGTCCGTCGAGGTCGTGCTCGATGAGCGCGGTGCGCAGGTCCTCGGCGCGGCCCTCCAGGAAGGGGCTGCGGCGCAGCTGGGGCTTGAACATGCGCTCGCCGGGCCGGAAGTACTCCCACACGGGTCCGGTGATGGTGAAGCCGGTGCCGTCGGAGCGGCCGAGGACGTTGACGACGTCGCCGATGACGGCGGAGACGATCTGGACGTCGTACGCGGTCATGTCGGGCGAGCGGCGCAGCCCGTAGTGGGAGCAGAAGTCGGTCACGCCGAGGCGGAGCGCGAGGATCCGCTCGCGGTACTTGTCGGTGAGGGAGGCGATTCCGGCCAGGGTCTCGACCCGGGTCTCCAGGTGGAGCAGTTCGGGGGACTCCAGGACGGGCATGGCGAAGAGGCGGCGGCCGCAGCTCTGCTCGGCGGCGGTGAGCGCTTCGAGGAAGGGCCGGCCACGGGTCTCGGTGAACTTGGGTAGTACGAATCCGGACAGCAGCCGGACGCTCGCGCCGAACCGGGCGACCAGGTCGGTGATCTGGCGCGGCTCGCGGACCCGGACGAAGAGCAGGGGCAGGTCCGCGGCGGCGGCGCCGGCCTCGTCGGCGGACAGTTCGGCGAACTGGCGGACCAGGTTGTCCTCGCCCGCCGCCACGTCCGCGTCGCTGATGGAGTCCTCCAGGCAGAGGACCATGGAGACGACTCCACGGGCCGCCTGCTTGCGGATGTCGGCGGCGAGCCGGGGTCGGGTGGCGGGGCTGTAGAGCGTGGCGCCGAGGGCCGCGGCGAGGGTGCGCGCGGGGGAGTCGGCCGTGAACTCGGCCGGCTCCTGGTGGAACAGTCCGGCCCGGGTGGCGGCCGGAATGTGCCCGAAATGACGCATATATATCCCCCGACTGGGCTCGCGGCCGCTGACGACATGTGGCCGGTAATAGTACGTAGGAGAGGGTGTCCTCAGTTCCCCCCGTGCGTGAAGTTCAGGTAACTCGTCCGCTTCCGGCCCCCCGCGTTGTCCGGATGGCGGGCGGGCAGGGAAGATGACGGGCATGACGCACGCGATGCTGAAGGGCTCCAACGTCCCTCTCGACACCGCGGCCGTACGGGCCGTGCTCCGCTGGACCCCCGGCCCCGGGGTGCCCGACGTGGACGCGTCGGCCCTGCTGCTCGGGGTGGACGGGCGCGTCCGCTCCGACGAGGACTTCGTCTTCTACAACCAGCCCCGGCACCCCTCCGGGATGGTGCGGCGGCTCGCGAAGAAGCGGGAGCCCGAGGGGCTGACCGATCCCGTGGAGGCCGATCTGGGCGGTCTGGACGCCTCGGTCGACCGGGTGGTGATCGCGGCCTCCTCGGACGGCGGCACCTTCCGGTCCGTCTCCGACCTGCGGATCCTCGTGTTCGACGCGGCTCCGGGCGCGGCGGGCGGCGAGCCGCTCGCGGTGTTCGACGTGTCGGCCGAGACCGGCGAGGAGACGGCGATCATCTGCGGCGAGCTGTACCGGCGCGGGGACGGCTGGAAGTTCCGGGCGGTGGGGCAGGGCTACCCGACCGGTCTGGTCGGCCTGGCCACCGACTTCGGGGTGTCGGTCGACGACGGCGTGGAGGCCGCCGCCGACGCGCCCGAGGCCCCGGCCACCGCTCCCGCCCCCGCCCCGGCTCCCACCCCCGCGCACGACCCCGACGCGACGGTCGTCCACACCCCGGCCGTACCGCCGCAGCCCACCGCTCCACCCGCTCCCCCGGTTCCGGCGCAGCCCCCGGCGTACGGGTATCCGCAGCCCACGGGCGCGCCGGCGCCCGCTCCCGCGTACGGCTATCCGCACGCGGCCCCGGAGTTCCGGATGCCGCCGATGGGGCCGCAGTTCGTCGGTCGCTGACACGGCGACACGCTCTCGGCAGGCCGGGTCAGGTCTTCGTCTTGAAGCCCCGGCCCCACTGCATGCCCCAGCCGTACAGCCGGTCCAGCTCGGCCTGGAAGCCGTACACGAAACGCACCTCGCGCCGCACCATCAGCTCGCCCTTGACGTTGTCGACGGTGAAGACGGCGCAGGAGCGGGCCTGCGGGGCGCGCTCGTCGAGTTCGATCTCGATGCGCGGGCCGTTGCTCGGGTAGAGCGTGACCTTGGCGTGGGTGCGGTCGAAGGCCGGGGTCTGGTCGTAGATGTAGACGAAGAACAGCAGGCGCTTGATCTCGTCGCGGTGGTCGAGGTTGACGAAGATCGTCTCGCCGGAGGGCGCGCCGAACCGGTCGTCGCCGCTGAGCTTCACGTACGGCGGCTCGTTCAGCTCGCCGAAGAAGTTGCCGAGTGGCTGGATCACGCCCTTGCTGCCGTCGGTCAGCTCGTAGAGGCAGCCGAGGTCGAGGTCGACGTTGACCACGCCCTGGGTGTGGGCCTGGACCTCCTCGGGCTTGAAGAGCTTGAGGGGGTGGCGCAGCAGGCTCGTGGAGTGACGGGGGCCCTCGATGTCGGAGGTGCGCATCCGCCAGGAGAGGTTGACCCGGAGGTTGCCAGTGGCGGCGCCCTGCTTGGTGAGGGAGACCGTGGGGTGGCGGCGGGTCAGGTCGATGGAGTTCGCGGCGGCGCCGCCGGAGTCGAACGGGTCCCGGCCCGGGAAGAGATTGTCGAAGAAGCCCACGGGCCCCCACCCCCCACTGTCGTCATCTGCCGACTGTCGTCACAACGCGCTGGACATGCCGCTCTGGACATGCCGCTCCGAACATGCCGCGGGGCGGCCGGGTGACCCGACCGCCCCAGTGAAGCGTTCCTCATTCTCGGGGGCGTCACACCCCGGAAGTCACCTCGGCCTTGTCGTCCGAGGCGTCAGCTTTTCCCTCGGCCGCCGCGAGCGCCTTGTTGCGGCGGACGGAGGACCAGAAGGACCAGGCGATGAGGACGACGCCGACGAGGCCGGTGATGACCTCGTTGATCTCGTACTGGATGGTGACCAGGAGCAGGACGGCGAGGGCGCCGATCGCGTAGTGGGCGCCGTGCTCCAGGTAGACGTAGTCGTCGAGGGTGCCCTGGCGGACCAGGTAGACGGTCAGCGAGCGGACGTACATGGCGCCGACGCCGAGGCCGAGGGCCATCAGGACGATGTCGTTGGTGATGGCGAAGGCGCCGATGACTCCGTCGAAGGAGAAGGAGGCGTCGAGGACCTCCAGGTAGAGGAACATGAAGAAGGCGGCCTTGCCGGCCAGCACGACTGCCGAAACCTTCTTGCCGGAGCGCTTGGCCTCTTCCTCGGCCTCGTGCTCGGCCTCCTCTTCCTCCTCCAGCTTGTTCTCGAAGTAGCCGGAGAGACCGCCGACGACGAGGTACGTGATGAGGCCGGCGATGCCGGAGACGAGCACCGTCTGCGCCTTGTCGACGTGCATGCCGCCGTGCTGGTGGGCCTGGGTGGCGAAGGTCATCGAGGTGACGAGCAGGGCGATCAGCGCGATGCAGACCGACAGCATGTCGACCTTGCCGAGCTTGGCCAGCGGGCGCTCGATCCAGCGCAGCCACTGGATGTCACGGTCCTCGAAGATGAAGTCGAGGAAGATCATCAGCAGGAACATGCCACCGAAGGCGGCGATCGACGGGTGGGCGTCGGTGACGAGCTGCTGGTACTTGTCGGCGTCGTTGAGGGCCAGGTCGACGGCCTCGATCGGGCCGATCTTGGCGCTGATCGCGACGATCACGACGGGGAAGACCAGCCGCATGCCGAAGACCGCGATGAGCACACCGACCGTGAGGAAGATCTTCTGCCAGAAGGCGTTCATCTTCTTCAGGATTCCGGCGTTGACCACCGCGTTGTCGAAGGAGAGCGAGATCTCGAGGATGCAGAGGATCGCGACGACCCCGAAAGCCTCCCACCCCCCGTAGAGCACCGCGGCGGCGAGGCCGAGGGCGGTGATCGCGAACGACCAGCCGAAGGTTTTCAGAATCACTGTCTACCCCATCGTGATATTTACGCGGCTTTACGAAACGTTGACCCCGAAGTCTAGAGCGATGCCCCGAAGTCCGGACGCGTACCCCTGGCCGACCGCCCGGAACTTCCATTCGCCGTTGTAGCGGTAGAGCTCGCCGAAGATCATCGCGGTCTCGGTGGAGGCGTCCTCGGAGAGGTCGTAGCGCGCGAGTTCCTGGCCGTCGGCCTGGTTCACGACCCGGATGAAGGCGTTGCTGACCTGGCCGAAGGACTGACCGCGGAGGTCGGCCTCGTGGATCGAGACCGGGAAGACGATCTTGTCGCAGGCGTCGGGAACCCGGGTGAGGTCCACGATCAGCGACTCGTCGTCGCCCTCACCCTCGCCGGTGAGGTTGTCGCCGGTGTGTTCGACGGAGCCCTCGGGGCTCCTGAGGTTGTTGTAGAACACGAAGTACTCGTCGCCGAGCACCCGGCCCGACTGGCACAGCAGAGCGCTGGCGTCGAGGTCGAACGGGGCTCCGGTGGTGGAGCGCGCGTCCCAGCCGAGACCCACCAGCACCTGGGTGAGGTTGGGTGCGGCCTTGGAGAGGGAGACATTGCCTCCCTTGGCGAGCGTGACGCCCATGACGGTGGTTCCTCCCCGAGGGTTCTGCGAATGCGGCCCGGCGGAGCCCGGTCGCACGATGAGGCACGTCCGGCGCCGCACGGAGGTGCGGCGCGCGGAGGGGGCTGGCGGCCGG
>NZ_JBSGBF010000066.1:0-44773 GCF_053601115.1 Streptomyces sp. NPDC004788 | reverse complement strand
GCCGACGCGACGGCGGGCAGCGCGAGCGCCGGGGCGGGCACGGGCGCGGTCTCGACGGGCACGCCCTGCGGCGGGACGGCCGCGCCGAGCGCCGGCCGGGCCTGCGCGCCCTCGGCGGCGGTCACGACGGCGCCCTCGGCGGGCCGGCCACGGCGCCGCCCGGTCCCGGAGGGATCCGTACCGGTGGTGTTCTGGGCGGGGATCAGCTCATGGGGCGTACCGGCGGCCGGGGTGTCGTCCATGCGGCCGCGGCGGCGCCCGGTCGGCCGGGCGGTCTCCGGGGCGAGCGGGCTCTCCAGGAACGCGTCCGTGGAGGCCCGGCGGGCGCGCCGGCGCCCGCTGCCGAGAGTGGCGTCGGCGGACGCCTGCGCGGGCAGCGAGGGAACGGGGGGCAGCGCGAGCTGCTCGGAGCCCTCCTCCTTCGCGGGCTCCGGCTCCGGCTCGGGCTCCGCGGGGACGGTCCCGCGTCCGGCGCCGAGGGGAACCTCGACGACGTACGCGCCGCCGGTCGTCCCCGGCACCTCGTGGGTCTGCACGACACCGCCGTGCGCGGCGACGATCCCGCGCACGACGGGCTGGTGGACGGGGTCGCCGCCCGTGTACGGGCCGCGGACCTCGATCCGTACGACGTCACCGCGCTGGGCGGCGGCGACGACGATCGTGGAGTCGCCGGACGCCTCGCCCGGCGCGGCCTTGCTCTTGCCGGTGGCGTCGACGCCGGCCACGTCCGCGACGAGGTGCGCGAGCGCGGTGGTGAGCCGTGCCGCGTCCACCTCGGCCTCGATCGGCGGCGCGTGCACGGCGAACTGCGCCCGCCCGGGCCCGATCAGCTCGACGGCCGCGTCGATGCCGCCCGTGACGATGCCGTGGAGCAGGGCGGGGGCCTTCTCCAGCTCCTCGGCGCCGGAGTCGAGGCGCTGGTAGCCGAGGACGTTGTCGACGAGGGTGGTCATCCGGGTGTAGCCGGCGGCCAGATGGTGCAGCACCTGGTTGGCCTCGGGCCACAGCTGCCCGGCGTCGTCGGCGGCGAGGGTGCCGAGCTCGGTGCGCAGCTCCTCCAGGGGCCCGCGCAGCGACTCGGCGAGCACGGCGGTCAGCTGCTCGTGCCGGGCGGCGAGCGCCTCGTACCGCTCCTTCTGCTGCTCCAGCTCGGTCGAGTACCGCTCGGCGCGGTCGGCGAGCTCGACGGCGTGCTCCTCGACCAGCTGCTCGTACGGCCTGCGGTCGGTGAAGGTCATGACGGCGCCGACGAGCTGGTCCCCGTCCCGTACCGGCGCGGTGGTCAGGTCGACCGGCACCCGGTCGCCGTTCTTCGCCCACAGCACCTGGCCGCGGACGCGGTGCTTGCGCCCGGACTTGAGCGTGTCGGCGAGCGGCGACTCCTCGTACGGGAACTCGGTGCCGTCCGGGCGCTTGGCGAGGATCAGCGGGTGCAGCTCGGCGCCGCCCAGCTCGCCGGCGCGGTAGCCGAGGATCTGCGCGAAGGCCGGGTTCACGAGGACCACGCGGCCCTCGGTGTCCGTGCCCACGACGCCCTCGGACGCGGCGCGCAGGATCATCTCCGTCTGGCGCTGGGAGCGGGCGAGTTCGGCCTCGGTGTCGACGGTGCCGGTGAGGTCCCGTACGACCAGCATGAGGAGTTCGTCGCCGGTGTAGCCGCTGTACGAGTCGTACGCCTCGCGCCCGTCCTCCAGGCTGGCGCTGGTCACCTCGACCGGGAACTCGCTGCCGTCCGTGCGGCGCGCGACCATCCGGCTCGGGCGGGTGCGGCCCCGGTCGTCGGCCGGGTCGGGCCGGCGCATCGAACCGGGGATGAGCCGCGAGTCGAACTCCGGCAGCAGATCGAGCAGCCCGCGCCCGACGAGCGCGGTGCCGGGGGTCTCGAACATGCCGAGCGCGATGGTGTTGGCGTTGACGACCGTGCCGTTGCAGTTGACGAGGACGAGGCCGTCGGGGAGCGCGTCGAGTATGGCGGCGAGGCGAGCAGCGCCTCGGGATGGCCTGCTGCTCACGAGACGCTTCCTCCCTGAACCCACTGCCTGCATGTTGCCTGCAGCCCTTGCCTGGTGCGTGTGCCTGGTGCGTGGTGCCTGGTGCCAGTGACGGGGGCCGACGGGCCCCTATCTTGCCGCCGGGGGCCCCGGCCTGTCACGGAGGGAGTCTAAGGGAGGACGGCCCTCCGCCTGGGGACACGGGGTGCGGGTTTGGTGATCAGCCCTTGACGTGCGGAAGGACGGGGCGGAGGTTCTCCCAGCGGTCGATCTCGCAGCCGTTCACGCGGGAGAAGCGGGCGTCGACGGTCCGCCCCTGCCAGTTCCCGGTGATGTGCGCGGTGGCCGGGCCGCCGTACTGCTCCGTGCACATCTGCCCCTCCGGCACCGCCGCGAACGGATCGTCCGCGCCCCCGCCGGCGCGCGTCAGCTGTTCGAGCCGCTTGCACGCGTTCTCCGCCGCCGGATGCGTCCCGCCCGGCGCCGCCGTCCCTCCGTTCCCCCCGTTCCCGCCGCTCCCCCCGCACTCCAGCCGGAACGTCCCGTCCGCCTCCGCGTACCCGCTGCGCTCGATGCTCACCGTCAGCGAGGTCGCCGGGGCCGGCGCCGAGAGCAACGGCAGCGGCGGCAGCGGCCCGACCCCCACGGCAGAGGCGGCGACGGTCGCGAGGAGAAGAGGGCTGAGCATGCGGACTCCTGTCGGGTGGCGGGGCAGGGCCTGCCCCTGCGGCGTTCCTCCCTCCCTAACGCTCCCGCCCCCGCTCCGTTGCGCAACCGGAACGCGCCGGCCGAGCGGGGCCGAGCGGGGCCACGCGGTCCGCCCAGGGCTTTGCCCTCGGCCCCCGGCGCCTAGTACGGTGATAAGCGATTGGTGGCACACGGTTCGTCTGTGTCATCATCTGCACGCACCACTCGCGTACGCGCGGGGTGCATGGAGGCGTCGCCTAGTCCGGTCTATGGCGCCGCACTGCTAATGCGGTTTGGGTCTTAAAGCCCATCGAGGGTTCAAATCCCTCCGCCTCCGCAGAACGATCGAAGCCCCGGCCCTTGTGGCCGGGGCTTCGATCGTTTTCACGCGGTGCCCTCTTCACGTAGTCACGCAATGCCCTCGCGAGGCGATGGTGTGACCCCGGTCTCTTTCCGCTCGTTTCCGGCCCCCGGCACGCTTCCGCTTCGGGTCGCAGCCCCTCCGGGTGACTCCGCCGCGCAGAGCGTTTCCGCAGGTCAGATGGGGTGCGGTCAATGGATTTCACATGACGCCGGGACTCATGTAATGTTCTTCCTGTCGCCGGGACAGCGGGCCGAAAGGCCGGGAAACGGAGACAAAAACTAAAAACAAGCACTCGTAGCTTAACGGATAGAGCATCTGACTACGGATCAGAAGGTTGCAGGTTCGAATCCTGCCGAGTGCACAGAGTCGAGAGGCCCGGACGAGAGTCCGGGCCTCTCGCGTTATGCAGGCGGACCGCGGACGTGCCGGACGGCGCGGCCGCCAGTGGCCGGTGAGGAGGCCGCCGCCCTGAACCGGGATCAGCCGAGCAGACGCACGAAGCCGCCACGGGTCGCGGGGTCGTGCGCGACCGCGCGGACGTCTGTCGGGGCGGGAAGGGTGGGCGTGGAGAGGACGAGCGCGCCGCCCGCGTGTTCCGCGTCCGCGCACCAGTCGGCGATCGCTCCGTCCCCGACGAGCGGGGCGACGAAGGCCGGGATCATCACCCCGAGGTCGCCCGGGCCGTCCACGACACACAGGGTGAGCCTGGGGACGAGGCCCCAGCCGTCGAGGGGCGGGGCCTCGCCGTCCGGAGCGAGGACGAAGGGCGGGAGGGCGTCGTGGAGGGCGGACTCGGCGAGGACGAGGGCCGGGGTGGTGCCACGGACGAAGAGCGTGGACTCAGGGGACTGAAGCATGGCGCCACTGTCGCACGCCCGCGTTAGCCTCGATCCCGTGGACGAGGGGGAGTTGGCGCCGGGGAAGAAGTGGGCCGCGCGGGGGTTCGTCCTGCTGGTCGGGGCGGCGGTCACCGTGTCCGGGGTGCTGCTGGCCGTGCGGCTGTGGGGCGAGGCCGGGGTCGGGATGGGGTTCGGCGGGGAGCCGGGGCGGTTCGTCGCCACGGCCTGCACGAAGGAGGGGGGCGGGCGCGGGGGGCCGCGGACCGTCTGTACGGGGACGTTCACTTCCGACGACGGGCGAACGGTCGCGCGGGGCAGCATGAGCTCGCCCGGAGCGGACAGCATGGCGGTGGGGGACGCGTTCGACGTGCGGCGGGGCGGCGACGGCACGTGCGTGCGGGTCGGGGTGACGGACGTGGCGGGGGCGGTCGTGAGCGCCCTGATGACCACCCTCCTCACCCTCGTCGTCGCCGTGGCGAGCGTCGTCCTGGCAAGGCGCGTCGGGGACCGGCGGACGGCCCTCGCCGAGAACGGCTGGGATCCCTTCGACAGGGCCGTGCCCGCCCGGCGGCCGCCACGCCCGCCCTCCTACGGCTACCGCAAGCGCCGTCGTCCCAGGCGGTAGCGTCCGGCGGCATGGTCGCCGAGGTCTGGTACGTCGCTTACGGGTCGAACATGTGCGGGGCGCGGCTCAGCCGCTACCTGGCGAAGTGCCGGGACCGGTGCGCGCCGCGGGAGTCGCGGGCGGTGGTGGTGCCCGGGGCGGTGTACTTCGCGACCGAGTCGGCGGTGTGGGGCGGCGGGCGCGGGTTCTACGACCCGGGGGCGGACGGGGTCGTGTGGGCGCGGGCACATCTGCTGACCGCCGGGCAGTTCTCGGACATCGTCACGCAGGAGATGTACCGGGAGGTGGGGGCGGGAGCGGGAGGGGGCGGGGGCGCGGACGGGGACGGGGAGCTGGATCTGGCCTCGGTCGTGGCGTGCGGGCGGGTGGAGTTCGGGACCGGGCGGTACGAGACGGTGGTGTGCGCCGGGGAGCTCGACGGGCTGCCGATGCTGACGTTCACCGCGCCGTGGGCGATGGACGAGGTGGAGCACCGGGAGCCCTCGGAGGCGTATCTGCGGCAGCTCGTGGCCGGGTTGCGGGAGGCCGGCGCCTGGAGCGCCGACGAGATCGCCGGCTACCTCGCGGCCCTGCCCGGGGCCGTGGGCCGGTGGTCGGTCGAGGAGATTCTTGGGATCGCTCCCACACCTTCGGGTGAACCGGGCTGATTTCCATGTCAGTTGAATATGCCCTCGGCTTAACGTGCAGACGGAGGTGAAGTCCGATGAACGCCACCGATGCCATCGACGTCGACGACTTCGTGTACGCCGCCACCGGAGCGCGGCTCCGCAGGCTCACGCTCCCGGACGGGACGCACTGGTTCCCCGCCGTGGACGCCGCCCGCCAACTCGGCTACGCCAGCGCCCGCCAGGCCCTCCGGGCCCATGTCGCCCCCGCACTCCACACCACCGTCGCCGAACTGCCCACCGGCGGCGACGGCGACGACGCCGGCCTGAAGGCCGCCACCCGCGTCGTCTGCCTCGAAGGCCTCGTCCAGCTCGTCAACGCCTCCGCCCGCCCCGCCGCCGCGCCCTTCAAGGCATGGGTCGCCGAGGTCGTCGCCGGCGTGCAGCGCGACGGCTCGTACGGTCTCGAACTCTCGCCCCTCCGCGCCGCCGGGTTCGTCCTGCCGCAGCACCTCCTCGACGTCCTCGTGCGCCTGGAGGAGGGCGACCTCCGGCTCGACGAGGAGCAGACCGCCCTGCTGCGCGAGGCCGGGCGGGAGCTCCACCGGATCGCCGAGTCCCTCCAACGGATCCCGCTTCCCGCGATCCCGGCGATCCCGGCCCAGCGCGGTGTCCCCGCCCTCACCTCCCAGGAACTCCTCGACTCCTGGCGCGCCCGCAACCTCGTCGTCGGCGCCGACGTCCACGCCGTCGCCGCCTATCTCGCCCCCGCGCTCGTCCGCGGCGGCGTCCGCTACCGCCTCGAAGAGGTCGCCCGCCGCACCGGCCTCACCGCCGAACGCGTCCGCGACTGCGTCCGCACGCTCGTCGAGCGCGGCTGCATGCGGTACGCGGGAAGCGGTGGCGCCGACGGAGGGCTGCTGTACGTGCTCCCCTGAACCCGCGCTGAAACCCCGCGTTGTCCGCGTTGTCAGCGTTGTCAGTGGGGCGTACGACACTGGACGCATGGTCGGCATGGGCGTGTGGCGCAGCAAGGGTGTCTCCTGGCGCGACGGCGTCCCCGCCCTGCGCTGGGCGGGCGGTCGCGTCAGCCCGCTCGCGTACGGGCGGGACATCGCCTTCCGGGCCGTGGGCGAGCGGCACTGCGCCGGCGCCCGCGGCAACGCCTGTCCGACGGCCGCCGTCGTGCCCGGGCGCAGTACGGGCGGGCGGTGCGCCGAGTGCGCGCGGCTCGACCGGGCGCACTCCGTGGCCGCCGACACGATCGCCGACGACCCCCGCCCCTACCGCGTCTACCTCGCGTGGTCGGGGCCCGGGATGGTGAAGGTCGGCATCACCGCCGAGGAGCGCGGCGACGCCCGGCTGCTCGAACAGGGCGCGGTCGCGTTCAGCTGGCTCGGACGCGGGCCGCTCATGGCCGCGCGGCGCACGGAGGAGGTGCTGCGGCACGCGCTCGCCGTGCCCGACCGCGTCCCGTACGCCCGCAAGCGCGCCGTCCGGCACACCCTGCCGCCGGCCACCGAGCGGGCGCGCGAGATCGGCGAGCTGTACGGGCGCGCGACCGACGTCCCCGCCTGGGCGGAGACCCTGGAGGTGCTGCCCTGCGAGGTCCACGACCACGCGCGGCTCTTCGGGCTCGACGCCCTCACGTCGTACGACGCCGCGGTCACCGCACTCGTCGACGGCGGAGTCGTCGCCGGCCGGCTCCTCGCCGCCGCCGGGCCCGACCTGCACCTCCTCGACCGCGCCGGGCGGACCGTCGTCCTCGACACCCGGCTGCTCACGGGCTGGGACCTCCACCGCGCCGCACCCGACGAGGCCGTGACCGTGCCACTGGCCTGCGAGGACCGACAGGACTCCCTCTTCTGAGGTCCTGAGGTCCTGAGGTCCTGGAGCCCCGAGGCCCCGAGGCCCTGAAGCCCCGAAGCGCCGAAGTCCCGAGGCCCTGAAGCCCCGAGGCCCTGAAGTCCCGAGGCCCTGAAGCCCCGAAGCGCCGAAGTCCTGAACCGTAAAGTCTTGGATCCCTTCGCCGGGCTCCCATGGACACCGGCCGCCCGGCCCCCGCAGGGTGATCACATGACCCAGAGCCTGGTGGCGGGCCTCGAACCGCCTTACTACACCGCTGTCTTCACCTCGATCCGGCCCGACGCCCCCGAGGGCTACGCCGAGACCGCCGCCCGTCTGAACGAGGTCGTCAAGGACATCCCCGGCTTCCTCGGCTACGAGTCCGCCCGCACGCCCGGCGGCATCGGCATCACCGTCGCCTACTTCCGCGACGAGGAGGGCCTCATGGCCTGGCGGCAGAACCCGGAGCACGCCGCCGCCCAGCGGCGCGGCCGCGCCGAGTGGTACGAGGCGTACAGCCTGCACATCGCGAAGGTCGAGCGGAGCTACAGCTTTGTCCGCGAGTGAGGCCGAGGGGGTCCGGGCCTTCGCCCGGCGCCTCGGGCTACCCGGGCTCGTCGACGTCCACACCCACTTCATGCCGCAGAACGTCCTCGACAAGGTGTGGGCCTACTTCGACTCCGCCGGGCCGCTCACCGGCCGCCCGTGGCCCATCACCTACCGTGCGGAGGAGGAACGCCGGGTCGAGCTGCTGCGCGAGTTCGGGGTGAGCGCGTTCACCTCGATGGTCTATCCGCACAAGCCCGGCATGGCGGCCTGGCTCAACGACTGGGCCGCCGGCTTCGCCGCCCGCACCCCCGGCTGTCTGCACACCGCGACCCTCTTCCCCGAGCCCGGGGCCGCCGGCTACGTCCGCCGGGCCCTCGACGAGGGCGCCCGGGTCTTCAAGGTGCACGTCCAGGTCGGCGGCTTCGACCCGGGCGACCCGCTCCTCGACGAGGTGTGGGGGCTGCTCGAGGAGACGGTGACGCCCGTCGTCATCCACTGCGGGTCCGGTCCCGCGCCCGGCGCGCACACCGGCCCGGCGCCGGTCGCGGCGCTCCTCGCCCGCCATCCCCGCCTGCGGCTGATCGTCGCGCACATGGGGATGCCGGAGTACGGGGAGTTCCTGGACCTCGCCGAGCGGTACGAGGGCGTCCACCTCGACACCACCATGGCCTTCACCGACTTCGCCGAGGAGCTCGCGCCCTTCCCGGCGGGCGAACTCAAGCGGCTGGAGGTCCTCGGGGAACAGGCCGGCCGGATCCTGCTCGGCACCGACTTCCCCAACATCCCCTATCCGTACGTCCACCAGCTCCACGCCCTCGAACGGCTCGGCCTCGGCGACGACTGGCTCCGGGCGGTCTGCCACGACAACGCCGTGCGGCTGTTCCGCCTCTCCGCTCTTCCGCTTTCTCAGGAAATTCACAGGGAAGCGAAAGAAACGTCTCACTAGCCGTGGACACCTTGGTCGCATGACTGCTGCGACCACTTCCCGCTCGCGGACCACCTCGCGGACCACCTCGCGGACCTCGCGGACCACTTCGCGCACCGCCGCCGATGCCTCCGCCGTCCGCGTCCTCGTCGTCGACGACGAGGCGTCGCTCGCCGAGCTCCTCTCGATGGCCCTGCGCTACGAGGGCTGGCAGGTGCACAGCGCGGGCGACGGGGCCGGCGCGCTGCGGACCGCGCGGAGCTTCCGGCCCGACGTCGTCGTGCTCGACATGATGCTGCCCGACATGGACGGGCTCTCGGTCCTCGGGCGGCTGCGGCGCGAGCTGCCCGACGTGCCGGTGCTGTTCCTGACGGCGAAGGACGCCGTCGAGGACCGGATCGCCGGGCTGACGGCGGGCGGCGACGACTACGTCACCAAGCCGTTCAGCCTGGAGGAGGTGGTGGCCCGGCTGCGCGGGCTCATCCGGCGCTCCGGGGCCGCGCAGGCGCGCAGCGAGTCGCTGCTCACGGTCGGCGACCTCACCCTGGACGAGGACAGCCACGAGGTGACCCGGGGCGGCGACTCGATCCACCTCACCGCCACCGAGTTCGAGCTGCTGCGCTATCTGATGCGCAACCCGCGCCGGGTGCTCAGCAAGGCGCAGATCCTGGACCGGGTGTGGTCGTACGACTTCGGCGGCCAGGCGAACGTCGTCGAGCTCTACATCTCCTACCTGCGGCGGAAGATCGACGCCGGGCGCGAGCCGATGATCCACACCCGGCGCGGGGCCGGCTATCTGATCAAGGCGGCGGAGTAGCCCCCTGTGAAGTCCCTCAGAGCGGGCGGTCGCCCCTGCGTTCGCTCCTGCCGTCGCCCCTGGTCGCTGCGCACCCGCCTCGTCCTCTCCGCCGTCGGCCTGATCGCGGTCGTCTGCGCGGTCATCGGGACGGTGACGACGATCGCGTTCCGGTCGTACCTGTACGAGCAGGTCGACCGGCAGGTGCAGGAGGTCGCCAACCGGGCCGCCGGGCCGCCGGCCTCCGCGCCCGGTCCGGGCCCCGGTCCCGGTCCCGGCCGCTCCGGGACCCCGCTGGGCTTCGTCATCGGGCCCGGCGCGCCGCTCGGGACGGTCGGCGCCCGGGTGGTGGACGGGGAGGTGACGTCCGCGGACGTCTCCGTGGCGCCGCCGGAAGGGGTGTACGGGCCGCTGTACGTACGCCGGCAGCTCGACGCCGGGCAGCTCGCCGCCCTCGCGGCCGTGCCCCGCGACGCCGACCCGCACACCGTGGCGCTGCCGGGCGGCCTCGGCGACTACCGGGTGGTGTACGGGACCGGCAAGAACGGCGACTTCCTCATCGGCATCCCCCTCACCGGCCTCCAGGACTCCCTCTCCACCCTCGTCGTCGTCGAGCTGAGCGTGACCGCCGCCGGGCTGGTCGCCGCCTCGCTCGCCGGGACGGTGCTCGTACGGGTCGCGCTGCGGCCGCTGCGGCGGGTGGCGGCGACGGCGGCGCAGGTCGCGCGGTTGCCGCTGCACAGCGGTGAGGTGGCGCTCGACCACCGGGTGCCGGAGGCCGAGGCGGATCCGCGTACGGAGGTCGGGCAGGTCGGCGCGGCGATCAACCACATGCTGGACCACGTGCATGCGGCGCTCGACGCCCGGCAGCGGAGCGAGACCCGGGTCCGCCAGTTCGTCGCGGACGCCAGCCATGAGCTGCGCACGCCGCTGGCCTCGATCCGCGGGTACGCGGAGCTGACCCGGCGCGGCCGCGAGGAGCAGGGGCCCGACACCCGGCACGCGCTCGGGCGGATCGAGTCCGAGGCCGTCCGCATGACGGGCCTGGTGGAGGACCTGCTGCTGCTCGCGCGGCTCGACAACGGACGCCCGCTCTCGTACGAGAGCACCGATCTCGCCCTGCTCGTCGTCGACGCCCTCTCCGACGCCCGCGCCGCCGGACCCGACCACCACTGGCGCCTCGAACTCCCCGAGGGCGACGCCGCGGTGAAGATCCCCGCCGACGGCGCCCGGCTCCACCAGGTCCTGGTCAACCTGCTCGCCAACGCCCGCACCCACACCCCGCCCGGCACCACCGTCACCGCCCGCCTGCGCGAGACCCCGGGCCACGCGGTCGTGGAGGTCGAGGACGACGGACCGGGCATCCCGGCCGACCTCCTGCCCTCCGTCTTCGAACGGTTCGCGCGCGGCGACGCCTCACGGTCCCGGGCCGACGGAAGCGCCGGCAGTACGGGCCTGGGCCTGGCCATCGTCCGGGCCGTCACCCTCGCCCACGGCGGCGAGGTGACCGTCGACAGCGCGCCCGGCCGCACCCTCTTCGCCGTGAGGCTCCCGCGCCGTCCGTGAGGCTCCCGCGCCGTCCGTGAGGCTCCCGCGCCGTCCGTGAGGCTCCCGGGCCGGCCGTGAGAATCCCGCGTGGCCGCTGAACTCACAGGCCGGCCACAGCCTCAGCACACGGTCATGACAGCCGCCCCGCCGAGGCTCTCCGTCATGCGAACGCTTCCCGCGCGGGAGCACCTTCCCGTGGGCGCGGCCGGCGGTCCCAGCCGCCGGCCCGTCCTCGACGTGGTGATCCCCGTCTACAACGAGGAGAAGGACCTGGAGCCGTGCGTGCTGCGGCTCCACGACCACCTCTCCCGCACCTTCCCGTACGCCTTCCGCATCACCGTCGCCGACAACGCCTCCACCGACTCCACCCCCGACGTGGCCCGGGCGCTCGCCGCCCGCCTCCCGGACGCCGTCCGCTCCGTACGGCTGGAGGAGAAGGGCCGCGGCCGGGCCCTCCGTACGGTCTGGTCGGCCTCGGACGCGCCGGTCCTCGCGTACATGGACGTGGACCTGTCCACCGACCTCAACGCGCTCCTGCCGCTCGTCGCCCCGCTCATCTCCGGCCACTCCGACCTGGCGATCGGCTCCCGGCTCGCCCGCTCCTCCCGGGTCGTGCGCGGGCCGAAGCGGGAGTTCGTCTCCCGCGCCTACAACCTGATCCTGCGCGGCTCGCTCGCCGCCCGCTTCTCGGACGCCCAGTGCGGCTTCAAGGCGATCCGGCGGGAGGTGGCCGAGCGGCTGCTGCCGATGGTCGAGGACTCGGGGTGGTTCTTCGACACCGAGATGCTGGTGCTCGCCGAGCGGGCCGGGCTGCGGATCCACGAGGTGCCGGTCGACTGGGTCGACGACCCGGACTCGACCGTGCACATCGTCCGTACCGCCACCGAGGACCTGAAGGGCGTGCTGCGGGTCGGGCGGGCGCTCGCGACCGGGTCGCTGCCGCTCGACCGGCTGGCCCGGCCCTTCGGCGACGACCCGCGCGACCGCGAACTGAGCGGCGTGCCCCGCGGTCTTGCCCGCCAGTTGGTCGGCTTCTGCGTGATCGGCGCCCTCTCCACCCTCTTCTACCTCGCCCTCTACTCCCTCTTCCGGCTCGGCGCGGGCCCCCAACTCGCCAACGCCGCCGCCCTCCTCGTCTCCGCCGTCGCCAACACGGCCGCCAACCGGCGCCTCACCTTCGGCGTCCGCGGCCGCGAACGCGCCGCCCGCCACCAGGCGCAGGGCCTCGTCGTCTTCGGCATCGGCCTCGCCCTGACCAGCGGCTCGCTCCTGGCGCTCGGCGCGGCGACCGGCGAACCCGCGCACTCCACCGAAATCGCCGTGCTGATCGTCGCCAACCTGGCCGCGACCGTCGTGCGCTTCCTCCTCTTCCGGCTCTGGGTCTTCCCGGAGCGCTCCCCTCGTACAAGGACCTCCACTCGATGAACTCGCCGAACGCACGGCTCCGACGCCTCTGGCGCGGCCGGCCCGAGGACGCGCCCTGGGTGCGGCCCGCCTTCCTGGGCCTGCTCCTCGCCACCGCCGCCCTCTACCTGTGGAACCTGGGCGCCAGCGGCTACGCCAACTCCTTCTACTCGGCGGCCGTCCAGGCCGGCAGCCAGAGCTGGAAGGCGTTCTTCTTCGGCTCGCTCGACGCGGCCAACGCCATCACCGTCGACAAGCCGCCGGCCGCGCTGTGGCCGATGGCGCTGTCCGTCCGGCTCTTCGGGCTCGGCTCCTGGCAGATCCTCGTCCCCGAGGTGCTGATGGGGGTCGCCACGGTCGCCGTCCTGTACGCGGCGGTCCGCCGCCGCTTCGGCGCGGGCGCCGGCCTGCTCGCGGGCGCGGTGCTCGCGCTCACCCCGGTCGCCGCGCTGATGTTCCGCTTCAACAACCCGGACGCGCTGCTCGCGCTCCTGATGACCGTCGCCGTCTACTGCGTGCTGCGCGCCCTGGAGCTGGACGAGGGCGCGGCGCGGTGGCTGGTGTGGGCCGGGGTGGCGCTCGGGTTCGCGTTCCTCGCCAAGACCCTGCAGGCGTTCCTGATCCTGCCGGCGCTCGCGCTGGTGTACGTGGTGTGCGCGCCGGGCGGCCTGGCGCGGCGGCTCGGACGGCTCGGCCTGGGCGGGCTCGCGCTGGTCGGGTCGGCGGGCTGGTGGGTGGCGCTGGTCGAACTGTGGCCGGCGTCCTCGCGCCCGTACATCGGAGGCTCGCAGAAGAACAGCTTCCTGGAACTCACCTTCGGCTACAACGGACTCGGCCGGCTCAACGGCGACGAGGTCGGCAGCGTGGGCGGGGGCGGCAAGGGCGGCGGCCCCGGCCGGATGACGGTCGACCTGCCGGCCGGCATGGAGCTGCCCGGGCGCGGCGGCGCCGGGGGCGGGCCCGGTGGCGGCTGGGGCGAGACGGGCCTCGGGCGCATGTTCAACGAGCAGCTCGGCGGCCAGATCTCCTGGCTGCTCCCGGCCGCGCTGATCCTCCTCGTCGCCGGGCTCGTGGTGACCTGCCGGGCGGGCCGCACGGACACGGCCCGTTCGGCGTTCCTGGTGTGGGGCGGCTCGCTGCTGCTCACGACGGGCGTTTTCAGCTTCATGGCCGGCATCTTCCACGAGTACTACACGGTGGCCATGGCCCCGTACGTCGCCGCTCTCATCGGCATGGGCGCGGCGGTCCTGTGGGAGGAGCGGAACCGGTTCCTCGCCTCGGCGACCCTGGCGGCGACGGTCGCGGTGACGGCGGTGTGGGGATGGCTGCTCCTCGGCCGTACGCCCGACTGGCAGCCGTGGCTGCGCTGGCCGGTGCTCGTCGGCGGCTGCGTGGCGGCCCTGGGGCTGCTCCTCGCGGGCCGGATCGACCGTCGGCTCGGCCTCGCGGCGGCGGGCCTCGCCGTCGCGGCCGGTCTCGCGGGCCCCTTCGCGTACACCCTCACCACGCTCGCGGAGGGCCACCGGGGCTCGATCGTGACGGCGGGCCCGGGCGGCATGCGCGGCCCCGGCGGGCAGAGGATGCCTGGCAACGGCCGGATGCTCGTCCTGTACGGGCCGGGGCCGGGCGGCGGTCAGGGCATGGGGCAGCCCCCGGCGGGCGGTCAGGCTCCCGGCGGCCCCGGAGGCGCGCCTGGCGGCCCCGGAGGTGCGCCTGGCGGCCCCGGAGGTGCGCCCGGAGGCGGCCCCGGCGGTTCCGGAAACGGCCCCGGCGGTCCCGGCGGCGAGAACCAGGGCGGCCCCGGCGGAATCGGCGGTCTCCTCAACGGCCCGACCGTCGGCACCGAGGCCAAGCGGAAGCTGCTCGCCGACGCCGACTCCTACACCTGGGTCGCCGCCGCCGTCGGCTCGCAGAACGCCGCCGGCTATCAACTGGCCACCGAGAAGCCGGTGATGGCGATCGGCGGCTTCAACGGCAGCGACCCGTCGCCGACCCTCGCGCAGTTCAGGCAGTACGTGGCGGAGGGGCGGATCCACTACTTCATCGCGTCCGGCGGCGGTTTCGGCGGCGGCATGGGCGGCGGGAGCACGATCAGCTCCTGGGTCGAGTCCACCTTCGAGAAGGTCACCGTCGGCAGCGCCACCTTCTACGACCTGACCAGCAGGAAGTAGCCTCGCCTCCGAGAAAAAACCCCTATACAGCGTAAGAGAGCTCCTATACGGTGTACGAGAACTCGCCTCGTACACCGTATAAGGAGTTGCCATGTCGGCGTCGACCGCCGCGAACGAACCGGCCGCCACCGGCGGCCACCCGCAGCGCTGGCTGATCCTCGGCGTCATCTGCCTCGCCCAGCTGACCGTGCTGCTCGACAACACCGTGCTCAGCGTCGCCATCCCCTCCCTCACCGCCGAACTCCACGCGTCCACCAGCGACATCCAGTGGATGATCAACGCGTACTCGCTCGTCCAGTCCGGCCTGCTGCTCACCGCCGGCAACGCCGCCGACCGCTACGGCCGCAAGAAGCTCCTGGCCCTCGGCCTCGCGCTCTTCGGCCTCGGCTCGCTCACCGCCGGACTGGCCGGATCCACCGCCCAGTTGATCGCCGCGCGCGCCGGAATGGGCGTCGGCGGGGCGCTGTTGATGACCACCACGCTCGCCGTCGTCATGCAGATCTTCGACGACTCGCAGCGGGTCAAGGCCATCGCCGTCTGGGCAACCATCGGCTCCCTCGGCTTCGCCGCGGGCCCGCTGATCGGCGGCGCGATCCTGAACCACTTCTGGTGGGGAGCGATCTTCCTCGTCAACCTGCCGGTCGCCGTCATCGGCCTGGTCGCCGTGCTCAAGCTGGTCCCGGAGTCGAAGAACCCGCAGGGCGAGCGCCCGGACCTGCTCGGCGCGCTGCTCTCCACCATCGGCATGGCCTCGGTCGTCTACGCGATCATCTCGGGCCCGACCCACGGCTGGACCTCCGCGCAGGTCCTCGTCCCGGCCGCGATCGGCGTCGCCGTGCTCGCCGCCTTCGCGTGGTGGGAGCTGCGCATCCCCTACCCGATGCTCGACATGCACTTCTTCCGCAACCAGAAGTTCGTGGGCGCGGTCGCCGGCGCGATCCTGGTGATGCTCGGCATGGGCGGTTCGCTCTTCCTGCTCACCCAGCACCTGCAGTTCGTGCTCGGTTACGAGCCGCTGGAGGCCGGTCTGCGGATGGCGCCGCTCGCGCTCACCATCGTCGTGCTCAACCTCTCCGGCATCGGCCCGAAGCTCGTCATGAAGATCGGCACGCCGCCGGCCGTAGCGCTCGGGCTGTCGCTCGTCGCCGCTGGTCTGACCTCGATCGCCGTGCTCGGCGGCGGCACCGACGGTTCGTACGGCGGCATGCTGCTCGGCCTGGTCCTGATGGGCGCGGGCATCGCGCTCTCCAACCCGGCCATGGCCAACGCCATCATGAGCGCCATCCCGCCGGAGAAGGCCGGCGTCGGTGCCGGCGTCAACGGCACCCTCGCCGAGTTCGGCAACGGCCTCGGCGTCGCCATCCTCGGCGCCGTCCTCAACGCCCGCTTCGCCGCGCTCGTCACCGTCACCGCGACCTCCCTCCCGGCCGCCCTGGCCGCGGCGGGCGGCGACGCCGAGCGCGCCCAGATCCACGACGCCTTCGCCACCGGTCTCCAGACCAGCCAGCTGGTCGGCGCCGTCGCCGTCTTCGCCGGCGGTCTGGTCGCCGCAGCCCTGCTCAAGCGGGCCGAGCGGGCGGAGGAGCGGGCGAAGCAGCACGAGATGGCTGCCTAGCATGGTCGGGAACCACTGAGCAGACGGAGGAACGCGACCATGGTGAAGGCAGCGGACAGGGCCAAGAACCCGGCGCGTTCCAGCGTCTGGCTGGAGAACCGGGCCGCCCGCAGCGGCGGCGGCCCGGCCGGGCTCGACCGGGACCGGATCGTCGCCACCTCGATCCGGATGCTCGACGAGGAGGGCCTGGCCAAGCTGTCGATGCGCAGGCTCGCGACCGAGCTGAACGTCACGGCGATGTCCCTCTACTGGTACGTGGACACCAAGGACGACATCATCGAGTACGCCATCGACACGGTGTACGGGGAGATCGACCTGGCCGCGGTGGCCGGCGTCGGCGGCTGGCGGGACCGGATCCGGGCGCTCGCGCTCGACTACCGGCGGATGCTGGTGCGCCACCCCTGGATGTCGGCGGTCGCCGGCCAGTACCTCAACATCGGCCCGAACGCGCTCGCCGTCGGCGTCAAGATCCAGGAGGCGATCCGGGAGACCGGACTGCCGATCTCGCGCCAGCCGAGCGCGATGTCGGCGGTCTTCCAGTTCGTCTACGGCTACGGCACGATCGAGGGCCAGTTCAGCCGGGTGGCGCAGCAGGCCGGGATGTCGCAGGACCAGTACTACCTGGACTCGCTGAAGGCGTTCCGCGAGGACGAGAGCTTCATGGGCGCCCTGGAGGAGATGACCGAGATCCTCGACGAGCGCCAGTCGCACGGCAGCGTCACCGAGATCTGGGACCGGGACTTCGACTACGCGCTCGACGTGCTGGTGGCGGGCATCGAGGTCATGGTCGAGCGGAGCCGTACGGAGGAGGCTCCGGAGAAATGACGGAGCGGCGGGCCGTCCCCTGCCCGCCGCTCCGTACCGAACCCGGCCGCGCCTCCGCTCGAAGCGCGGCCGGGAGCTTTCTTACTTGGCCTCCGCCTTGGCCTTCGGGGCCGCGTTGCTCTTGAGCGCGACCTCCTTGATGAACAGCGTCACCAGGAAGGCGAGCAGCGCGAACGGCGCCGCGTAGAGGAAGACGTCGCCGACGCCGTGCCCGTACGCGCTCTCCATGACCGTGCGGATCGGGGCGGGCAGCTTGTCCAGGTCCGGGATGCCACCGCCGCCGCCCTGGCCCATGGCCGCCGCGGCCTTCGGGCCGAGCTCGGTCAGGCCGTCCTTGACGTAGTCGGTGACCCGGTGGGCCATGAGCGCGCCGAGCGCCGAGACACCGACCGCACCGCCGAGCGAGCGGAAGAAGGTGACGACGGAGGAGGCGACGCCGAGGTCGGACGGGGCGACCTGGTTCTGGGTGCAGAGGACCAGGTTCTGCATCATCATGCCGAGACCGAGGCCGAGCAGCGCCATGAAGAGCGCGATGTGCCAGTACGGGGTGTCGTAGCGCAGGGTGCCGAGCAGGCCCAGGCCGGCGGTGGCGAGGGCGCCGCCGCTGATGAGCCACGCCTTCCAGCGGCCGGTCTTGGTGATGATCTGGCCGGAGACGGTGGAGGAGACGAACAGGCCGCCGATCATCGGGATGGTCAGCACGCCGGACATCGTCGGCGACTCGCCGCGGGCCAGCTGGAAGTACTGGCTGAAGAAGACCGTGCCGGCGAACATCGCGACGCCCACGAAGAGCGAGGCGAGCGAGGCCAGGGTGATGGTGCGGTTGCGGAACAGGCGCAGCGGGATGATCGGCTCGCTCGCCCTGGACTCCACCAGCACGAAGACCGCGCCGAGCAGGACCGAACCGCCGACCATGGCGGCCGTCTGCCAGGACATCCAGTCGTACTTGTCGCCGGCGAAGGTGACCCAGACGAGGAGCAGGGAGACGGCGGCGCTGATGAAGAAGGCGCCGGCCCAGTCGACCTTGACGTCGCGCTTCACGACCGGGAGCTTCAGGGTCTTCTGCAGCACGATCAGGGCGATGACCGCGAAGGGCACACCGACGTAGAAGCACCAGCGCCAGCCGAGCCAGTCGGTGTCGGTGATGACGCCGCCGAGCAGCGGGCCGCCGACGGTGGCGACGGCGAAGGTGGCGCCGAGGTAGCCGCTGTACCGGCCGCGCTCACGCGGGGCGATCATGGCGGCCAGGATGATCTGGGAGAGGGCGGTCAGACCGCCGACGCCGATGCCCTGGACGACGCGGCAGGCGATAAGCATGCCGGTGTTCTGGGAGAGACCGGCGACGATCGAGCCCGTGACGTAGACGACCAGGGCTATCTGGACCAGCAGCTTCTTGGAGAAGAGGTCGGCGAGCTTGCCCCAGAGCGGGGTGCTCGCGGTCATCGCCAGGAGGGCGGCGGTGACGACCCAGGTGTAGGCGGACTGGCCGCCGCCGAGGTCGCTGATGATCTGCGGGAGGGCGTTGGAGACGATCGTCGAGGACAGGATGGCGACGAACATGCCGAGCAGGAGCCCGGAGAGCGCCTCCATGATCTGCCGGTGCGTCATGGGGGCGGCGCCGGAGCCGTCGGTCCGGCCTTCCGTGGCACCCGTGGCAGGTGCGGTGGTAGCCATGAAATTCCTTTACGTGTGCGGTGAAGTCTCGGACCGTGAGGTCCCGGGCCGGGAGGGCTCAGGCGTGGGCCCGGCAGTCCCCGAAGGAGTCGCGGAGGCGGCCGAGCAGGGTGGTGAGCAGTTCGACGTCGTCGTCGGACCAGTCGGCCAGGTGGTGGGCGAGCATGGCGGTCAGCCGGCCGTCGAGTTCGGCCAGCTTGTCCTCGCCCGCGGGGGTGAGGCGCAGGATGCGGGAGCGCTTGTCGGCGGGGTCGGGCAGGCGCTCGACCCAGCCGCGCTCGGCGGTGTGGGCGACGTGCCGGCTGCTGACCGACATGTCGACGGCCATCAGCTCGGAGACGCGGCTCATCCGCATGTCCCCGTGGTGGTGGAGCAGGGCCATCACGATGGCGGAGCCGCCGGGGCAGTCGGCGGGCAGGGAGCGTGCCATGCCCCGCTTGACCGCGCCGATGGCGCTCACCTGGCGGGCGAGGGCCTCGTACCGGCTCTGCCTGTCCATCGGAACACCTCTCCATGTTGTTGCTTAGGGCAACCATAGATATGGATGGTTGCTTCAGGCAAACTAAATCGGTCAAAGCGACCTAAAGAATCGGCAAAGCGGGGAGGGGAGGTGTGGGTACGGGGCGGGGAGCGCGACCGCGGCTTGGGGCGGTGGCGGCGACTTCGCTAGGGTCCGGGCCATGGCACACAACCCCCAAGCACCGTACGGCCAGGGCGGTCAGGCCCCCGAGGGCTCCTACGACCCCGCCGGCAGCACCCAGATGTTCCGCGCCTTCGTCGACGAGGGCACCACTCCGCAGCGCCCCGGCGCCGGCACCGGCCACTCCGCCGCGACCACCCATTCCGCCGGGCCGCGCGTCGGCCTGATCGTCGGCATCGTGG
The DNA here is from genome assembly GCF_053601115.1 of Streptomyces sp. NPDC004788. NCBI lineage: Bacteria > Bacillati > Actinomycetota > Actinomycetes > Kitasatosporales > Streptomycetaceae > Streptomyces > Streptomyces sp. NPDC004788. Next base: position 25,428 of record NZ_JBSGBF010000066.1, on the reverse strand, counting down.
TCGCGATCGCGGTCCTCGCGGGAGTGGCCTGGCTGGCGCTGGGCTGACGGTTCGCGCGACGGCGTGATGTCTGGCGGCTCCTGGAGGCGGGGCCGTCAGAGATCGCGGTAGACCTCGCGCCGGTGCTCGACGGCGAGAACCCAGATGACCAGAACGCCGTCCTCTAGCGTGCAGACGACGCGATAGTCGCCGACGCGCAGGCGCCGGCGCTCGCTGTGGCCTTGCGGCGCCTTGATGCCGAAGCCCGACGTGTCCCAGGCGTCCTCGGCCGCTTCGGCCAGCCGCGTCAGGCGCCGGTACTCCTCGATGTCGATCACGACCGCTTCCTGCTTCCCGCGGCGCGTGATGATCGTGGGGGTCTCGTCCCGGTGGGCGCGGTCGAGGATGTCCGCGAGCAGATGTACATCTGCTACATCTCGGCCGTGGCCGGTGCCGGCCGGACAGGCGGCACCGGCCACGAGGGAGCGCTCGCTCAGCCGCCGAGCGGCAGGCCGCCCAGGCCGCCGAGGCCCGAGGTCGCCAGGCCACCGAGACCCGAGGTCGTCGGGCCGTTGGCGCCGGGCGCCTTGGCGGCGTGGTTGGTGAGGCCGCCGAGGCCGTCCGTCAGCTGGCCCAGCGGCAGCGGCGCGGCGCTCGCGGCGGGGGCGGCGGCAGCGGCGACGGCGAGGGTGCCGATGACAGCGGCGGCGACCTTCATCTTCTTCATGGGGAACAACCTTTCTCGGCAACGCAGGGTCGCCCGGGGGTCGGTACGCCGTGCCTAACGACCGGGTCACGGCGGGGAAACCCCCCATCGGGGGTGACCGGCGGGGCATGAACCCCGGCGAGTGCCGCCTCAGGCGATCGTGAGGCGAATGGACGAGTCCGCGGATGCGGGTGGCCATCCGATGCCGCAGGGTCGGATCGTGGCGTCGATCATCGTGCTCTTCGAGTTGGATCCGGACGCGGCGATCGGCCCGGACGGTGTCGAGCCGGTCGTGCTCATGGTGCACGCGGCCGGCTCCGATCCCGACGTGCCGGAGGATCCGCAGGGGCGGACCCTGTGCGGGTTGGACACCAGCGGGATGGAGCACGCCCACTACCGCGCCGGGCGGCCGGGCGAGCCCTGGTATCCGCCCGCGCTGTCCGAGAAGCGGTGCCGGGAGTGCGAGGCCGTGCTGCGGAGCCTTTGACGTCCCCCTTCGTCGAAAGGCATCGCCCATGACCGGTATCGCCGACCCGAAGAACCTGCAGGCCGCCTGGGCCGAGCGGTTCAACGCCCGCGACGTCGCGGGCCTGCTGGCCCTCGGCGAGCCCGGCTGCGTCTTCGCGCCGCAGCCCGGCGTGGTCGTCATCGAAAACCCCTTCGGCGCGCTCTGACGAACGGGCGTGGCCGCCCGGCCGCCGGGACGGCGCGTCAGTAGACGGCGAGCCGGTCCACCAGCAGCTCCACCCTCCGCTCGGCGTACTCCGCCGGCTGCCGTCCCGCCCGGGCCAGGGTGGCAAGGCCGTGCAGGGCCGCCCAGAACGTCTCCGTGAACACTCCGGGGTGTACGGCCTCTCCGGCGACCTCGCCGAGGCATTCAAGGAGGGCCGCGAAGGCGTCCTTCAGCGGCTCCGGGGTGTCCTCCTGCGCGAACGCCAGCCCGCCGTCGAGCTGGAACATGGCGTCGTAGACCGCCGGATTGCGCTCGGCGAAGTCGAGGTACGCGCGGGCGAGCGCGGCGACCCGGGCGCGCGGCCCGTCCGCGGCCGAGGTCGCGGCCCGCAGCGCCGCGGCCAGCTCGGCGGCACCCTCAAGGGCGACGGCCCCGATGATCTCGCGCTTGCCGCGGAAGTGGCTGTAGAGGACGGGCTGGCTGTATTCGATGCGCTCGGCCAGCCGCCGGGTGGTGACCGCGTCCCAGCCCTGCTGCTCGGCGAGTTCGCGGGCCGCCGCCACGATGAGCCGCTCGCGGTCCGCCCGTTCACGCTGCTTGCGTTCCTGTACCGACATGCATCGATGCTAGCACTGCTAGACAATCGAGCGGCAGTAGTACTAGCGTTGCTTCATCAGCTAGCAGCGCTAGATCCCAGGGGGTCGTCATGCTCAACGCACTTCAGGTCTTCACCACCGTGGTCGTCGGTCTGATGGTGGGGGTGGAGTTCTCCGTCGCCTTCGTCATGAACCGGATCTTCAACGCGCTCCCCGAGGACAGCGACCAGCTCGCCCGCGCCCACGGCGGCCGGATGCTCGGCGCCCTGATGCCGTTCTGGTACATCGGCTCGCTCGTCCTGAGCGCGGTGTGGGCCGTCGCCGGATGGCACGACCACGGCGCCGGCCTCGTCGTCACGGCAGCAGGGCTGCTGATCCTGAGCGTGGTCATGTCGCTGCTCGTGCTCGTCCCGATCAACAACCGGGGCAAGACGTGGACCCCCGAGAACCGGCCGGAGGACTGGAAGGAGCAGATGAACCGCTGGGACCGCTGGCACTACGTCCGCGTCGCCGTCATCATCGGCGCCTTCACCCTGCTGGTCACCGCCCTCTGAAAAAAAGTCGGGCGACGCGGTCACACGTACGTCGCGTGCGGTGTCAGTGCAGTGCGAGCGCGGGAAACGCCCGCCGCCGCACGAGCGAGGAGCCCGAGATGTCCACCACCGCCACCGTCGTCACCGCCGTCGCCGCCTTCATGGCCGGTTTCTCCGGTGTCTCGATCTTCGTCCGCGCCAAGTTCGTCGTCGAGCCGCTCGCCGAGTACGGGGTCCCGCGCTCGATGTGGAACCTGCTGGGCGCCCTGAAGCTGGCGGGCGCGGTCGGCCTCCTGGTCGGCTACGTGGTTCCGGCGATCGGGATCGCCGCCGCGATCGGCCTGGTCCTCTACTTCGCCGGCGCGGTCATCACGGTCGCCCGCGCCCGCGCGTATGGCCACATCCCGTTCCCGCTGATCTACATGGCCCCGGCCGTCGCGGTGCTGGCCCTGGCGGCGTGAAGGGTCTTACAGGCCCCGGACGAACGAGTCCCAGGCCGCCCGCCCGAAGACGACAGCAGGGCCCTCAGGGGCCTTGCTGTCACGTACGGGGACGAGGCCGGGGAATCCGGGGGCGACTTCGATGCAGTCGCCGCCGTTGGCGCCGCTGTAGCTGCTCTTGATCCAGGTCGACGCGTCGAGTTCATTCGCCTGCATGGCGCGTGTCCTTTCGGCAGTCAGCCCCGAAGGGCTCCGACGAACGCCGCCCAGGCAGGAGCGGAGACCGCGACGACCGGCCCGGAGGGCGTCTTGCTGTCGCGTACGGGGACCAAGTCGGCGAGCCCGATGGCGATCTCGATGCAGTTGCCGCCGTCGTTGCCGCTGTAGCTGCTCTTGACCCAGGTCGCCTTGCTCAGCGCGCGTTGCTGCACGGCGGGTCCCTTCAGCTTCGGATGGATTCGACGAATGTCGCCCAGGCCGGAGAGGAGACAGTGAAGACCGGCCCTTCGGGCGTCTTGCTGTCACGTACGGGGACGAGGTCGGGGAATCCGGGGGCGACTTCGATGCAGTTGCCGCCGTCGCTGTCGCTGTAGCTGCTCTTGATCCACGTTGCGGAGCTGAGCTCGTGCCTCTGCATGGTGCCCGTACCCTTCCATCAATTCGCTGATCAGAGTGGCGGACTCCTGGGCTGACAGAGCGTCCGCCCTCAGCACATCATAGGTCTGCGCATGGCGCGCGTAGAGGCTCGGATCATCGCTGAAATGGCCCTTGTTGAGGGATTCCCAGTAGACCCACTGCTCTCCTTCGGGCAGCGTGATCAGCGACATGGACGTCTTGGGACGGATGATCTCGCGCGGGCCGGCCGGTGCCACTTGGATGCGGATGTTGGGATGAGCTCCCACACGCAGCAGGTGTCCGCACTGACCAGCCATGACGGCTGCATCCCGGACGACATTCCGCAGGCAGCTCTCGTCAAGTACCGCCACGTACAGCGGGCCGCCGCTCGCCAAGAAGCGCTGCTGGCGGCTCAGCCGAGCCCGAACGCGATCCTCCAGCTCTTCGCCGCCAGCGACGCGCGAGAACAGGGCGTGCGCGTACTCAGGAGTCTGCAGGAGACCCGGCATCACCTGCACCTGGTACTCCCGTAGGGCAACGGCCTCGGCGTCCATGTCCGCCCGGCGCTGGAACCAGTCGGGATGTTCCACCTCCGGATACCAGTCGATCCGCCCCCACAGCCTCAGTAACACCCCTCCCGTCCCCAGCACCTCGTCGCACGCCTTCGCGAACGTGTCCGTCGGTACCCGTTTCGCCGCCTCCACCCGGGCCACCAGCGACCGGTCGCAGTGCAGCTGGCGTGCCAGGGTCTCCTGGGTCAGGCCCGCCGACTCCCGGTAGTGGCGGAGGAGTTCGCCGAACATCTCCGCCGTCGTGGCGGCCTCCGCGCCCGCCCTCGCGCCCTTCTGACTCACACCGGCCCCCCTCGTGACAGCAGCCCTTGGCACGCGTCGCGCGTTGTGGCCGCACCTCCCATTGAGCAACGCTGGGAGTACAGAGAGTAATCGCCCGATCGGGTGAGGCGGAGGAGGAGCGGCGAAATGGCGGCGTGCATGGGACCGGAGCGCGGGGACTTCTTGTACGACCCGGTGGCGCGGAAGGTCGGCGAGTACCGGGGGCAGGCCGGGCCGTACGCGATGCTGCGGCCCGTCGGGGGTGGCCGGGAGTGGCAGGCGGATCCGGGGCGGGTGCGGCCGGCGACGCGGGACGAGCGGATCACGGCCGGGGTGCGGGCCGTCAACGAGCGGGCGGGTGCGGCGTACGGGCTGAGCCGCCCGCCGATGCCCGTGGCCGGCTGCGTCCGGTGCGCCGACCTCGACGACTCCCGCGCCGCCGCCCGTGCCCGGTTCGACTGGAGTGCCGAGACGGACGCGAACGTGCTCCTGCGCCGGCACCAGGCCGACGCGCATCCGGAAAAACCTCTGCGTCCCCTTCCCTAGGGGTGTTAGGTTCTTGCCTAGGGGCTCTAGGAAGGCAGGACGGTCCAGCATGGTGCGCGCAGGAATCACCGCCGAGCGGCTGGTGCGGGCGGCCGCCGAACTCGCCGACGAGGCGGGGTTCGAGAAGGTCACCGTCTCCGCGCTCGCCCGGCGCTTCGGGGTGAAGGACGCGAGTCTGTACTCGCACATCAAGAACCTGCGCGACCTGCGCGTCCGCCTCGCCCTCCTCGCCTCCGGTGAGATGAACGAGGCCATCGGCGCGGCCGTCGCCGGCCGCTCCGGCAAGGACGCGCTGGTCGCCTTCGCCGACGCGTACCGCGACTACGCGCTGGCGCACCCCGGGCGTTACGCCGCCACCCAGCAGCGGATCGAGCTCGACGAGGTCGCCGACACCGCCGTCTTCCAGCGGGCCGTCGAGCTGACGTACGGCATGCTGCGCGGCTACGGCCTCGCCGAGCCCGAACTGACCGACGCCGGGCGGCTGCTCCGCGCCACCTTCCACGGATACATCCACATCGAACTGAGCGGCGGCTTCGCGCACGCGCGCCCCGTCACCGCCTCCTGGGCGCGCTCGCTCGACGCGCTCCACGACCTGCTCGACAACTGGGGGAAAGCATGAACGTCGGAACGGTGAAGGTGCCGGGGGCCACCCTGCGCTACGAGGCGCGCGGCAGCGGGCCCGTGCTGCTCCTGATTCCCGGCGGGGCCGGGGACGCCGGACTGTTCGAGGGGATGGCGGACCTGCTCGCCGCCGCCGGGTACACGGTGGTCTCGTACGACCAGCGCGGGCTCTCCCGCAGCCCGCTCGACGGGCCGCTCGCCGACCAGCGGGTCGCGGAGTGGCGCGAGGACGCCCTCGCGGTCCTCGACGAAGTGAGCCCTCACGAGCCCGCGTACGTCTTCGGCAGCAGCTCCGGGGCCATCGTCGCCCTTGATCTGCTCGCCGCCCATGCGGGCCGGCTGCGCCGGGTGGTCGCTCACGAGCCGCCGCTGGTGGAGCTGCTCGCCGACCCGGGTCCGTACCGCGACCACTTCGCCGAGGTACGGGAGCTGCACCGCACCCAGGGGCTCGGGCCTGCGATGGCCCGGTTCGCCGAGACGCCCGACGGCCGGAAGCCGGCGCAGCAGGACCGGCACGCCGAACTCCCGCCGTCCATCCGTCCGATGGCCTCCCGCATGGCGGCCAACATGCCCGTCTTCCTGGAGCACGTCCTGTGCCCCTTCTCCTCCTCCCCACCGGACCTCGACGGCCTGGCCGTTCCCGCCGCCGCCGGCAGGCTGGTCCTCGGTATCGGCCGGGACAGCGGCGGTCAGGAGGCGCTGAGCGGGCCGGCCCGGCGGATCGCCGAGCTGACCGGGGCCGCGACCGTGGAGTTCCCGGGCGGGCACGTGGGGTGCGTCGAGCACCCGGAGGAGTTCGCGAAGCGGCTCCTCGACGTGCTCATTGCCATACGGCCGTGACCTCGCGGGTGTCGACCCGCATGCCGAGCGGCACCCGCCAGGAGTCCACGCAGACCGTGTACGTCCGGGTCTTCGCCGCCCCGGCCGCGATCGGCGCGGGCAGCGGCTGGCTCGACTTCACCGTCGCCCAGTCGATGCCGAGCGCGCCGATCACGTGCGTGGCGAAGGTGACCGTGCCCGAACGGGCCGCGGTGCCACCGGTGTTGCGGAAGGTGACGGTCACGTTCTCGCACCAGCGCGCGTCGGTGTCGCCGAGCACGGGCGCGGAAAGGGTGAGCGCGGCGGGAGTCGGAGGGCTCGTCGAGGGCGCCGGGGTCGGGGTCTGGGTCGGGGACGGTGCGTGCGTCGCCGGCGGGGGAGTCGTCGTCGCTGATGTGGCCGGCGTCCCCGGGGTACGCGGCGGGGCAGCCGGCGTGGCCCGCACGGGTGGCGGAGCGGTCGCCCTCGGGGCCGTACCGCCCGGAGCCGTACCGCTCGGAGCAGTGCTGCCGGGGCCAGGCGGTCTCGGGGACGGGGAGGACGTGCTCGACGTGAGTCCCGGGCCCGTCGGGTCCAGCGGCACCAGCGTCACCGCGCCCGACGGCTTCACCGCGCCCTTCGGGCCGCCCTGGCCCGCGCCCACGGCCGCGTACCCGTCGCCGTCGTCGCCCGCACTGCACGCGGTCAGCGTCGCTCCGCCGAGGCAGAGCGACGCGACCACAACGAGTCCGAGATGCTTCCTCTGGAGCATGGCGCCAGTGTGACTGACGATGTGTCAACAAGGAAGCGGAACAGCGAACTTCGCCGAAGCTCAGTCCGCGATCAGGCCCTCGCGCAGCTGGGCCAGCGTCCGCGTCAGCAGTCGGGACACGTGCATCTGCGAGATGCCGACCTCCTCGCCGATCTGCGACTGGGTCATGTTGGCGAAGAACCGCAGCATGATGATCTGCCGCTCACGGGGCGGGAGTTTGGCGAGCAGCGGCTTGAGCGACTCGCGGTACTCGACGCCTTCCAGGGCCGCGTCCTCGTAGCCGAGGCGGTCGGCGAGCGAGCCCTCGCCGCCGTCGTCCTCGGGAGAGGGTGAGTCGAGGGAGGAGGCGGTGTACGCGTTGCCGACGGCGAGGCCGTCGACGACGTCCTCCTCCGACACCCCGAGCACCGCGGCGAGTTCGGGCACGGTCGGGGAGCGGTCGAGCTTCTGCGCGAGCTCGTCGCTGGCCTTCGTGAGTGCGAGGCGCAGCTCCTGGAGGCGGCGCGGGACGCGGACGGACCACGAGGTGTCGCGGAAGAAGCGCTTGATCTCGCCGACGACGGTCGGCATCGCGAACGTCGGGAACTCCACGCCGCGTTCGCAGTCGAAGCGGTCGATCGCCTTGATCAGGCCGATGGTGCCGACCTGGACGATGTCCTCCATCGGCTCGTTGCGGGAGCGGAAGCGGGCGGCCGCGTAGCGCACGAGGGGGAGGTTGAGCTCGATGAGGGTGTCGCGGACGTAGGTCCGCTCGGGGCTGTCCTCGGCGGCGCCCGTCTCGTCGAGGGCGCGCAGGCGCAGGAACAGGGAGCGGGAGAGGGTGCGGGTGTCGATGGCTCCGGGCGTCACGAGCGCCGGCGGGGCGGCGACGAGGGCCTCGTCGTGCTCCGCCGTCACGGCGCTGTCCGTCGCGGTCCCGGTGTTCTCCGCAGCGGTCGGCGCCGTCGTCTGCGCGGGCAGGGGAACGGGCGTGAGCGTGAGCACCTTCGAGCTGCCCTGTTCTGCGGACATGCCACCCCCTTGAGGTCGCGGACGGTCGTGCGGCCACGACCATCTGAGGAACGCAGCCTCCACCTGAATACCGGCGGCAGGGCCGCGGCAAACGCGCTTCCAGCAGAATGTCACATGTCGGCAACACGCTGTAGTGACTTGTCGACACAGCGGAGGCGAATATCCGCAGGAAACAAGGGGTGTGCGGCATTTGACGGGGTGTCGGACTAGGCCGAAACGGTCTACCCGTTCCGGTTACGCCTCGATCCGATTTGCGGATCTCAACCGGGCGAAGCTCCGGGCGAGGAGCCTTGACACGTGCATCTGCGAGACGCCGAGTTCCTGGCTGATCTGGGACTGCGTCAGGTTCGAGTAGTAACGCAGCATCAGGATCCGCTGCTCGCGCTCGGGCAGCTGGACGAGCAGGTGCCGTACGAGATCGCGGTGCTCGACGCCGGCGAGCGCGGGGTCCTCGTACCCGAGCCGGTCGAGCAGTCCGGGCAGCCCGTCGCCCTCCTGGGCCGCCTCCAGGGAGGTGGCGTGGTACGAGCGGCCGGCCTCGATGCAGGCGAGCACCTCGTCCTCGCCGATCTTCAGCCGTTCGGCGATCTCGGCGGTGGTGGGGGAGCGGCCGTGGGCCGTGGTGAGGTCCTCGGTGGCGCCGTTGACCTGCACCCACAGCTCGTGGAGGCGGCGCGGGACGTGGACCGTCCGGACGTTGTCGCGGAAGTAGCGCTTGATCTCGCCGACGACGGTCGGCATGGCGAAGGTCGGGAACTGCACGCCCCGGTCCGGGTCGAAGCGGTCGATGGCGTTGATCAGGCCGATCGTGCCGACCTGGACCACGTCCTCCATCGGCTCGTTGCGGGAGCGGAAGCGGGCGGCGGCGTACCGCACGAGGGGCAGGTTGGCCTCGATGAGCGCGCCGCGCACCCGGTGGTGCTCGGCGGTGCCCGGTTCCAGGTTCTTGAGCTGTCCGAAGAGCACCTGGGTGAGGGCGCGGGTGTCGGCGCCGCGGGTGCTCTGGGGCCGGGGGCGGGGAGTGTCCAGGGGCCGGGGGGCGTCCGGGGGGCGGGAGGTGTCCGGGGCGTGAGGGGCGTCCGGGAGGCGGGGGGTGTCCGGGGCCCCGGCCTCGTTCTGGGGCGGGACCTGAGGCGCTGTACTGGCCGGCACGTTCACGCCACCCCTTCACGTCAACGTCGTTAGCGTCAACTTCGGTCGACTCATCCGTCAAAAGCGGTCATAGCATCACAAGACATGTCCACTGTGTGCAAGCACCGCATAACGACGTGTTGGGGGTGGGGCGGGCGGGTAATAATTCGGGCCCTCCGTCGTGGTCGACGAAGGGCCCGGACAGGCGAAGGCGTAGGGTCAGCCTTCGATCTCGTAGTCGGCGATGACCCACGTGGAGAACTCGCGCCACTGCGCCACACCCGCCTGGTGAGCAGGGTGGTCCAGGTAGCGCTGAAGGGCGTCCTTGTCCGCGACGGCCGAGTTGATGGCGAAGTCGTACGCGATCGGCCGGTCGGTGATGTTCCAGTCGCACTCCCAGAACTTCAGCTCCGGGATCTGCGAGCCGAGGGCACGGAAGGCTTCGACGCCCGCGACGACGCGCGGCTCGTCACGCTGCACTCCGTCATTGAGCTTGAAGAGGACCAGATGGCGGATCACTGTCGTCTCCTAATTCACGAGCTCGGTCATGAACTGACCGACACCTTGAGCGGCGCTCGATATGCCTTCGAACCCTACCTGGACGAGTTCCGCCGCCCGGGCCGGGGACGTGATGATCGTGTACAGCACAAAGACCACGACCGCATAGAGCGCGATCTTCTTCGCCTGTGCCATCCGTCTGCCCCTCCCCGTGTCTCCCCTGTGTCCGCCCGCGGGCGGTCGCCGAGTCTAGCCGAGCGCCTTCTGGCGGGACCTGATCGCGCGTGACCGATTCACGGATACGACGAAGGCCCGGTGTCTTACGACACCGGGCCTTCAATCTGAGCGGTAGCGGAGGGATTTGAACCCTCGGTGAGTTTCCCCACACTCGCTTTCGAGGCGAGCTCCTTCGGCCGCTCGGACACGCTACCGAGAGAGAGCTTAGCCCAAAGGTGCCCAGGACTGAAATCCGTTCGTTCCCGCAGGTCGGAGCCGGGTCGTGTGAGGGTCAGCGGTCGCGGAAGAAGCGGGTCAGCTGGGCCGAGCACTCCGCCTCCAGGACGCCGTGGACCACCTCGGGCCGGTGGTTGAGCCGCCGGTCCCGTACGAGGTCCCAGAGGGAGCCGGTGGCGCCGGCCTTCTCGTCCCAGGCGCCGAACACCACCCGTTCGACCCGCGCCTGGACGAGCGCGCCCGCACACATCACGCAGGGCTCCAGGGTCACGACGAGCGTGCAGCCGGTCAGCCGCCACTCGCCGAGCGCCGCCGCGGCCCGGCGCAGCGCCAGGACCTCGGCGTGGGCGGTGGGGTCGCCGGTGGCCTCGCGCTCGTTGTGGCCGAGCGCGAGGACGTCGCCGTCGGGCGAGAGCACGACCGCACCGACCGGCACGTCACCGGCCAGCGCGGCCTTGCCGGCCTCGTCGAGCGCGCGCCGCATGGGCTCGCGCCAGGGGTCCCGTACGGGATCGGGGGTGTGACCCGGGTCCCGTACGGGATCGGGGGCCTGACCTGGGTCCCGTACGGGATCCGGGCCTCCGCCAGGGCCGGGCCCGGGGTCGGGTACGGGTACGGCGAGCGGCACTAGCGCACGGCCTCCAGGATCTCCCCGGCACCGATGGCGTCCGCGATCTCGCCGAGGGCGTCGCCGGTCTCCAGGGCGAGCAGGTCCCGCTCGGACATGCCGAGGTCGGCCAGGACCCGGCCCTCGCCGAGCGGACCGGCCGGCGCGATGACGCCGTCCGTGTCGTCCGCGTCCGCGCCGGCCTCCGCCGCTTCCGGCTCGCCGTCCTCGGTGCCGTCCAGGTCCAGCGCGTCCAGGTCGGTGTCCGCGTCGTCACGGTCCTTGCCGAGCAGTTCGCCGGTGAGGATCTCCCCGTACGAGGAGCGGGCCGCGGCGGCGCCGTTCGACACGAAGACGCGCGGGTCGTCCTCGCCGTCGACGCGGACGATGCCGAACCACTCGTCCTCCTGCTCGATGAAGACGATCACCGTCTCGCCTTCGTCGGCCGCGGACTCGCGGGCCAGATCGGCGAGGTCCGCCAGCGTTTCCACGTCGTCGAGCTCGATATCGCTCGCTTCCCACCCGTCTTCGGTGCGCGCGAGCAGTGCGGCGAAGTACACCTGACTCTCCCACTGATCAGAGGTGTGATGATCCGGCGGCGCGCTCCTGATGCCCCGCCCAATCGGCATCGTGACAGAAACCTCGCCCGTTGGAGAGGTCTTCGGCTCTTGCGTCGTGCATCAGTCTGAACGACGCCCGGATCGGGCGGGCGTGCGACCCCGGCGCACGGAGGGGGCGCACGGCCGGGCCTCCTTCCCACCCGTCACCCGCCGTTCACCCGGCCGCTCACCCGGCCGTTCACCCGGCCGCTCACCCCGCCGTGCACCCCGCCGTTCACCAGCGGAACGTCCGCATGCGCATCGCCTGCCGCATCCGGGCTGCCCGGGCGCGCCGCGGCTGGACGCGGTCGCGCAGCGCCTTGGCCTCGTTCAGCTCGCGCAGGAACTGCGCGCGGCGTCTGCGGCGCTCCGCGTCGGTCTCCTGGCGGGGCTCCTCCACGGGAGCCTCGTCGCCCGGCTCGTGCTGTTCCAGGTCGGGCATAGGCCACACCACCCCATCAGCGGGTTCCCTGTGCCCCCACCTTCCCCCGCCCGCGAGGGTTGACGCCAGTTCCGGCCACCGTTCCCGGCTACTGTTGAGTCATGCGTCTCCATGTTGTTGACCACCCGCTGGTCGCCCACAAGCTCACCACCCTGCGCGACAAGCGCACGGATTCCGCCACCTTCCGCCGGCTCGCCGACGAGCTGGTCACGCTGCTCGCCTACGAGGCGACGAGGGACGTGCGCACCGAGCAGGTCGACATCGAGACCCCGGTGACGCCGACGACCGGCGTGAAGCTGTCGCACCCGCGGCCGCTCGTCGTCCCGATCCTGCGCGCCGGTCTCGGCATGCTGGACGGCATGGTGCGGCTGCTGCCGACGGCCGAGGTCGGCTTCCTCGGCATGATCCGCAACGAGGAGACGCTGGAGGCGTCGACCTACGCGACGCGGATGCCGGAGGACCTGTCCGGCCGCCAGGTCTACGTCCTCGACCCGATGCTGGCGACCGGCGGCACGCTCGTCGCGGCGATCCAGGAGCTGATCCGGCGCGGCGCCGACGACGTGACCGCGGTCGTGCTGCTCGCCGCCCCGGAGGGCGTCGAGGTCATGGAGCGCGAGCTCGCGGGCACGCCGGTGACCGTCGTGACGGCATCGGTCGACGAGCGGCTCAACGAGCACGGCTACATCGTGCCGGGCCTGGGCGACGCGGGCGACCGCATGTACGGCAGCGCCGAGTAGTCCGGACCCGTATCGGCTCGAACGGCTAGCTCTTGCAGGGCGCGGCAGGCTTCGGCTTGTTGAGCGCGACCAGCGCCGCGTCCGCCGCCGCCTTCGGGTCGAGCTGCTTGAAGGCCGTACCGATGATCAGGTCGACGTCCGCCGTGGGGCGGGCGTCGACCTTTGTCGTGGCGCCCTTCAGCTGCGTGCCGACGACGGAGAACGTGCCCTTGGTGGCCCCGGGTGCGCCGAGCAGCAGTCCGGTGCCGGGGACCTTCTTGTCGTACGCGGCGGGCGCGTTGCCGACCTTCCCGATGACGAAGCCGCGCTTCTTCAGCTCGTCCGCGGTCGCCTTCGCGAGCCCGCCGCGCGGGGTCGCGTTGTAGACGTTCACGGTGATCTGGGCCGGCTTGGGGAGGGCGGCGGCGTCGGGCTGCGCACTCGCCTTGGGGACGGGCTTGCAGTCGTTCTGCTTGCCGGCGGCCGTGGTGGTCTTCTCGTCGCCGCCGGAGAAGACGTCCACGAGCTGCAGCGTCCCCCAGCCGGCCGCGCCGAGCACGAGCACGGCGGCCGTAGCCCCGAGGACGATCCTGCGCCGGCGGTGGGGGCGGCGCATGCGCGGGTAGACATCGCCCGTGATGCGGTACTTTCCGCCCATTCCGGGGGGAGTGAGCATGCTCATGAACGCAGCGTAATGCGACCCGCCGGGGATGCCTACTGGATGATCATGTGATCGCGTCCGGATGGGCGCGAAGAGACCCCGAAAGGATCAGCCGGAGGCCCGGAGGGGGCCTTCGGGGCTCAGTCCGGTTCGGGGCTGAGTCCGGTTCGGGGCTGAGTCCGGTCCGGGGCCTCAGTCCAGTTCGAGGACGCGCGCGTGCAGCACCTGGCGCTGCTGGAGCGCGGCGCGGACCGCGCGGTGCAGTCCGTCCTCCAGGTAGAGATCGCCGCGCCACTTCACGACGTGCGCGAAGAGGTCGCCGTAGAAGGTGGAGTCCTCGGCGAGCAGCGTCTCCAGGTCCAGCTGGCCCTTGGTGGTCACCAGCTGATCGAGGCGGACCGGGCGCGGTGCCACGTCCGCCCACTGCCGGGTGCTTTCCCGGCCGTGGTCGGGATACGGCCGGCCGTTTCCGATGCGCTTGAAGATCACACGGAAAGCCTACCGGGCGAGCGGCTCCCGGCGCAGCCACGCGACCCCGGTGGGAAGCTGGGCAAAACGCCTGAAACCAGGACAGGGGTCCGCCATGACCGAGAGCGCGCAGCCGTCGTCCGAGCCCTGGGCGGAGATCGCCGCCGGGTACGCCTTCGACGGAGCGGCACTCGAATTGGGGGCGGTGCTCTGGGACGGCGCGTGTCACCCGGACGCGCGGGTGCGCGTACCGCTGCCGATGCTCAACCGGCACGGACTGGTCGCCGGCGCCACCGGCACCGGCAAGACCAAGACCCTCCAGCTGCTCGCCGAACAGCTCTCCGCGAACGGCGTGCCCGTCTTCCTCGCCGACGTCAAGGGCGACGTCTCCGGCATCTCCGCGCCCGGCCAGGACGGCGAAAGGGTGCGCGAACGGGCGGGGCAGGTGGGCCAGGAGTGGACGGCGACGGGATTCCCGTGCGAGTTCTACGGGCTCGGGGGCGAACCAGGCGGTACCGGCATCCCCATCCGGGCCACCGTCACCGGCTTCGGTCCGCTGCTCCTCTCCAAGGTGCTCCAGCTCAACCACACCCAGGAGCAGTCGCTCGGCCTGATCTTCCACTACGCCGACAGCAAGGGCCTGGAGCTGATCGACCTCAAGGACCTGCGGGCGGTGGTCGCGTTCCTCGTCTCGGACCAGGGCAAGGCCGAGCTGAAAGGCATCGGCGGGCTCTCGACGGTCACCGCCGGGGTGATCCTGCGCGCCATCACCGCCTTCGAACAGCAGGGCGCGGCCGGTTTCTTCGGGGAGCCGGAGTTCGACACGGCCGAGTTCCTGCGGACGGCGCCGGGCGGTGACGGGCGCGGCATCGTCTCCGTACTCGAACTGCCCGCCGTACAGGACAGGCCGCAGCTCTTCTCCACCTTCCTGATGTGGATGCTCGCGGATCTGTACGGGGAACTGCCCGAGGTCGGCGACCTCGACAAGCCCAAGCTGGTCTTCTTCTTCGACGAGGCCCATCTGCTGTTCAACGGGGCCTCGAAGGCGTTCCTGGAGTCGGTCACCCAGACCGTGCGGCTCATCCGCTCCAAGGGCGTCGGCGTCTTCTTCGTGACGCAGACCCCGAAGGACGTGCCCGCGGACGTCCTCGCCCAGCTCGGCAACCGCGTCCAGCACGCGCTGCGCGCCTTCACCCCGGACGACGCCAAGGCGCTGAAGGCGACCGTACGGACCTTCCCGAAGTCGGCGTACGACCTGGAGGAGGTGCTGACCGGGCTCGGTACGGGCGAGGCGGTCGTCACCGTGCTCAGCGAGAAGGGCGCCCCGACCCCGGTGGCGGCGACCCGGCTGCGCGCCCCGCAGTCGCTGATGGGACCGGTCCCGGCGGCCGACCTGACGGCGGCGGTACGGGCCTCGCCGCTGTACGGGCGGTACGCGGAGGCGGTGGACCGGACGTCGGCGTACGAGAAGCTGACGGCGGAGCAGCGGGCGGCGGAGCACGTCGCTGAGCAGGCCGCCGCCGAACAGGAGAGAGCGAGGACCCCTCAAGCGAATGAGGAGCCCTCGCTTGTCGAACAGGTCGTGGGAAGCGGCCTGTTCAAGTCCCTGGCGCGGTCCGTCGGCACCCAGCTGGGCCGGGAGATCAGCCGCTCGCTGTTCGGGACCGCGCGCCGGAAGCGCTGACTACTCGGTCACCTCGTCGTGGTCGCCGTGCAGGCCGCCAGTTGGGCCGAGCCCTCCGGGCCGGCGCCCGCGCCGGGGTGATGCGAACGTGCGTGCCTGTGATCGCTGGTTGGGGTGGCGGCTGAGGGATTGGGGTACGCGTGTGCGGCGGTCGTGCATACGCTCCTTCGAGGGGTTCGGGATGCCGTGGCGTCCTGAACCGGGGTTGGCGAGGGGGCGAGATGGTGCTTATGGGGGCGGTTGTGGGGGCCGGCCATGCCCGGTATACCTACCGGCTGCGCGTGTCGTCCACGGCCCGCGCTGCCTTGTCGGCGGAGTGGGATCGGTGTCGGTGGGTGTGGAACGAGTGTGTCGCCAAGTCCAGGGCCGTACACCTGCGCAACACGGCCACCGGGCAGAAGGCCACGTGCGGCCCGGCTCAGCTCGACAGGATGCTGACCGAGGCCCGTGTCCGTATGCCGTGGCTGCGTGCGGGATCGTCGGTTCCCCAGCAACAGATCATCCGCGACTTCGGCAAGTCCCGCGCCAAAGCACACAAGGACGTCAAGGACCGCCTGCCCATGGCGCGCCGGGCCGGCATGCCGAATTGGAAGACCAAGCGCGACGCATTGCCGACTCTCAACTACACCAGGCACGGGTTCCGGCTGAAGGACGGCCGTCTGCACCTGGCGGGCGGGATCGAGCTGAGGGTGGTGTGGTCGCGGGAGTTGCCGGCTGAGCCGTCATCGGTGCGTGTGTACCAGGACAGCCTCGGGCACTGGTACGGCTCGTTCGTGGTTCCCGCCGAGGTGCGGCCGCTGCCGGAGACCAGTCGTGTGCTCGGTGTCGACTGGGGCGTCAGGGAGACCGCCACCACCACGTCCGACGCCCACGATCTGCCGCACGCCGAGCACGGCCATAGGGCCCAGGTGAGGCTGAGCCAGTATGACCGGATGATGGCCCGCCGCAGGCCGAAGGAGGGGCAACCGGCGTCGAAGGGCTACCGCGAGGCAAGGAAGCTGCGGGCGAGGGCGTACAAGAAGGTGGCCCGGCAGCGTGAGGACACCGGCCGCAAGTGGGCCAAGAAGGTCGTACGAGATCACGACGCTGTCGCCGTGGAGGACTTCCGGCCGAAGTTCCTCGCCAAGACCAACATGGCCCGCAAGGCCGCTGACGCCGCCATCGGCGCCACCAAGCAGGCCCTGATCGAGATGGGTCGCAAGCACGGGCGGGACATCCGCCTCGTCCACCCCGCGCACACCACGATGGACTGCGCGCAGTGCGGAGCGAGAGCCAAGCACGCACTGCCCCTGGGTATGCGCACCTACACCTGCACCGCATGCGGAGCCTCGTCCCCGAGGGACAAGAACTCCGCACGCGTGATGCTTGTCCGGGCTGGTCTCATCCCGGCTGGTGGTGATGGCGCAAGACCTCCTGGAGCGCCGCTCCAGGAGGCAGCCTGAGCCAGGAATCCCCTCCCCTCAGGGAGGGGAGGATTCAAAGAAGTCCTTCCCGATGGCCATGGCCGCCGCCTGCTGATTTCGCGGCCTTGGCAGCGGCCTTCATCTCCTGCTTGTGGGCCCGCACTTTCGCCAGTGAGTCCGCGTCGGTGATGTCGGCGGCCGAGCGGTAGCAGTTCTGCTCCCCGTACGGCCCGGCCGCCTCCCGCCAGCCCTTCGGGTGCACTCCGTACTGCTTGCCGAGCAGCGCGAGGAAGATCTGCGCCTTCTGCTTGCCGAAGCCCGGCAGCGCTTCCAGGCGGGCCAGCAGCTCCCTGCCGTCGGCCGCGTCGCGCCACACCGCCTCCGCGTCGCCGCCGTACTCGTCGACGAGGAAGCGGCACAGCTGCTGGATCCGCTTGGCCATGGAACCGGGGTAGCGGTGCACGGCGGGCTTCTCGGAGAGCAGCGCGGCGAACGTCTCGGGGTCCTGGGCGGCGATCTCGCCCGCGTCGAGGTCGTCCCGGCCCATGCGGGTCGCGATGGTGTACGGGCCGGAGAAGGCCCACTCCATCGGCACCTGCTGGTCGAGGAGCATGCCGACGAGCGCGGCGAGCGGGGAGCGGGCGAGGAGCGCGTCGGCGTCGGGCTGCTGGGCGAGGTGGATCGTGGGGCGCGTGGGGCTCATGCCCTGATCATCGGGCCGGGCGGGTGGCCCCGCCCGGTGGGTCACCCCTCCGGGTCACCCTCCCGCGTCACCCTTCCCTGTCACCCCTCCGGGTCCGTTTTCGCGAAGCGTTCGAGAGCGGTGACGAGGTGCCCGTGGGTCTCGTCGTCGCCGAGGTGGCCGGCCGCCTCGACGATGTGCAGCTCGGCGTCCGGCCACCCCTTGGTCAGCTCCCAGGCGGTGGTCAGGGGGCCGCCCATGTCGAGCCGCCCGTGCACGAGGACGCCCGGGATGCCGGCGAGCCGGTGGGCATCCCTGATCAGGGCGCCCTCCTCCAGGAACGCGCCGTGCGCGAAGTAGTGCGAGCAGATCCGTACGAAGGCGAGCCGGGCGGCGTCGGCGCGGTCGGCGTACGGGGTGCCCTGGCCCTCCAACGACAGGACGGCGTCCTCCCAGGCGCACCAGTCGTTCGCCGCCTTCTCCCGTACGGCCGGGTCGGGGTGGGCCATGCGCGCGCCGTACGCCTCGATCAGCTCCTGGGCGCCGGCGTGCGCGGGCGCGCCCACGGCCTCCCGGAAGCGCTCGTGCGCCTCGGGGAAGTAGGCGCCGACGCCTCCGTACAGCCAGGCCGTCTCGGAGCGGCGGGTGGTGGTCACGCCCGCGATCACGATCTCGGTGACGCGCTCCGGGTGCGTCTCGGCGTACGCGAGGATCAGCGTGGAGCCCCAGGAGCCGCCGAACAGCAGCCAGCGGTCGATGCCGAGGTGGACGCGCAGCCGCTCCATGTCGGCGATCAGGTGGGCGGTGGTGTTGACGGTCAGGTCGGTGGCCGGGTCGCTCGCGTGCGGGGTGGAGCGGCCGCAGCCGCGCTGGTCGAACTGGACGATCCGGTACCGCGCCGGGTCGAAGAACCGCCTGGCCCCGGGCGACGCCCCGGAACCCGGTCCGCCGTGCACGAGGAGCGCGGGCTTTCCCGCGGGGTTGCCGGCGACGGACCAGTGGACGCGGTTGCCGTCGCCGACGTCGAGCATGCCTTCGTCGTACGGCTCGGTGCGGGGAAACGTCTCGATGGGCATCCGCCCGACGCTAGCGGTTGCCCCCCACCCGCGCCTGCGGGTTTTCGCACCAGGCGAGCACATCCGGCCATGCCCCGTACCCGGCGTCGAGGTCCAGGTGCGCGCCCCCGGGCACGTGGTCCGCGTCGAGCCCGAGCGGTACGCCGTAGTGCACGTCGGCGCCCTCGGGGCAGTACGGGTCGCCGCCCCCGTACACGAGCCGGGCGTTCTTCACGTCGAGGCCGGTCAGGTCGAGGCCCTCGGCGAACTCCGCGATCTCCGGGATCGAGGCCGCCACCCCCGGCGACGGCGGCGCGACGAGCAGCACCCGGTCCGCGTCGGGCGCCCGCCCCGCGGCCACCGCCCGCAGCCACAACAGCACGCTCAGACTGTGCCCGAGCACGACGAACTCGCCCCCGTCGTCCGGCCGTTCCCCCTGCCCGTCCAGTGCGTCCAGCCACTCCCCGAGCCGCGGCGCGTCCGCCTCCGGCAGCTGCGGATACCGCACCTCGTGCCCGCGCTCGCGCAGCGCACCGGCGAGCCAGTGCTGCCAGTGGCCGGGCGGGCGGTGGTTCTGGAAGCCGTGCAGGATGAGGAAGGTCTTGGAAGCGCTGGTCATGGCCTGATCATGCGCCGGGGGCGCGGGGCCGGTCCAGCGTTTCCAAGGGGCGGACAGGCGGGGAGATCAGAGGCTCCGCAGACTCAGCAACTCCCGTACGCCCGCCTTCAGTTCCTCCGCCGACAGCTGCTGCTCCTGGGACAGGTGGTGCATCAGGCTCGGTGAGAACGGGGCGAGGAGGAGGTGGGCCAGGAGCGGGGCGTTCGCGGTGGGGCGGGCCTGGGTGATCAGCATCGTGACGTGTGCGTGCGTCGCGAGGTAGGCGCCGCTGGTGTAGCGGGCGCTGGGGGCGGCGGTCTGGGCCGCGAGGAGGATGGCGCGCTGTTCGACGACGCGGTCGACGAGGGCGTCGAGGAACGCGTCGAGGCGCTGGGCGGCGGGGGCGCCGGGGCCGAGCGGGGGCGGGCCGCTCAGGTACGCCTCCTGGAACTGCCGCTCGCGGTCGTCGAGGAGCGCCCACAGGAGCTGGGAGACGTCGCCGAAGCGGCGGTAGACGGTTCCGACGCCGATGCCGCTGGCGTGCGCGACCAGGTTCATGGTGACCGCCTCGGGGCCCGACTCGGCGACGATCCGGGCGGCGGCGTCGAGGATCCTGCGGCGGTTGCGGGCGGCGTCGGCGCGCTCCGGGGCGGGGGCGCCGGCGGTCGGCAGCAGGCTGAGCAGCGGCGCGGGCCGGGCCGTCGGCCCGCCCTCGGCCCGCGGTTTCCTCGTGCTCATCGGCTGCTGCCTGCCCTTCCGTGCCTCTTCCCCCATCGGTCGTTTCCTGCTCCTGAGCATACTCGCCCCTCCGGGTAACCGGATAGCTGTCCGCTTAGCTGGGCCTGGATACCCCCGGGGGTACTTCTGTTATCGTCGGCCAGGTCGAATACATACCCCGGGGGGTAATTGAGGGGGTCGGCTATCTCGTTCCTGGAAGGAGTACGGGCGTGTTGGTGACCGTGACCGTGACGGCCCTCGCGGCCGGTGCCGTCGTCGGGCTCGCGCTCGGCGCGCTCGGCGGAGGGGGCAGCGTGCTCGCCGTCCCGGCCCTCATCTACCTGCTGGGCTTCACCCCGGCCGCCGCCGCCACCGCGAGCCTGCTCATCGTGCTCGCGACCTCCGCGACCGCGCTCTACGGGCACGCCCGCGACGGCCAGGTGCGCTGGCGCACGGGCGCGGTGTTCGCCGCGGCCGGCCTCGTGCCGGCCGCGCTCGGCGGGCTGCTCGCCGCACGCGTGCCGGAGTGGCTGCTGACGGTCGGCTTCGTGGCGGTGGCGGGGTTCGCGGCGGTACGGATGGTCCGCCGCGCTCCCGCGCCGGACGCGGGGCCGAGGCGCCGCTCCGCCCCGGCCGTCGCGGGCGCGGGCGCCGGGCTCGGCGCGGTCACCGGGGTCCTGGGCGTGGGCGGCGGCTTCCTGACCGTACCGGCGCTCGTCCAGGTCGTCGGCCTGCGGATGCGCCCGGCCGTCGGCACGAGCCTGCTCGTCGTCGCCGTCAACGCACTGGCCGCGCTGCTCGCCCGCTCGGGTACCGCCGCGCCACTCGATTGGGCGGTCGTCGCGCCGTTCGCGGGGGCGGCGGTGCTGGGCGCGTGGGACGGGCGGCGGCTCGCCGCCCGCGTACCGGCCGACAGGCTGCGAAGAGCCTTCGGCCTCCTCCTGCTCGCGGTGGCGGCCCTGATGCTTCTGGACCTGCTGCTCTGATTCGCTGATTCGCTGCCTACGCCAGCGACAGGAAGAGCTTCTCCAGCCGGGCCCGCATCTGATCGGGGTCCTCGCCCGTCCTGCGCCCGCTCTCCATGTCCGTGAGGCACTGCTGGAGCCCGGTCGCGATGATCGCGAACCCGGCCCGGTCCAGGGCGCGGGAGGCGGCGGCCAGCTGGGTCACGACCTCCTCGCAGTCGCGGCCCTCCTCGATCATCCGGATGACCCCGGAGATCTGCCCCTGCGCCCGGCGCAGCCGGTTCAGTACGGACTTCAGCTCGGCGCCCGCGAGATCCAGTTCCACGACCACTCCTCCACAGATACCCCAGGGGGTAATTTACTCCCCGCCACGGGGTCCCGTCGAAGACCAAGGATGACACCTGCCATGGCCCTGACCACCGCCCTCGACGCCGACCAGGCCCACGCCCGCCTCGCCGAGCTCACCGTCGTCGACGTCCGCAGCCCCGCCGAGTACGCCGGCGGCCACGTCCCCGGCGCCCTCAACGTCCCCCTCGACCGCCTCGACCAGGCCGTTCCCGCTCTCAGGGAAGCCGCCGCCCGCGGCGCACTCCTCGTCGTCTGCCAGTCCGGCAACCGCTCCCGCACCGCCTGCGCCCGCCTCGCCGCCCATGGCATCCCCACCCTCGACCTCACCGGCGGCACCGCCGGCTACGCCACCCGCGGCCACACCCTCGCCCGCCCCACGGGCGCCCCCGCCCGCACCCCCTGGGCCATGGACCGCCAGGTCCGCCTCACCGCCGGCACCCTCGTCCTCCTCGGCCTCCTCCTCGCCCTCCTCCTCCACCCGGCCTTCCAGCTCCTCTCCGCATCCGTCGCGGCCGGCCTGGTCTTCTCGGCCCTCACCAACACCTGCGGCATGGCGGCGATGCTGAGCAGGCTCCCGTACAACCGGACGACGTCATGCGGACCGAACCTGGACACGACACTGGCCCGCCTGCGGGACGGCGGTCAGGGGGCGTGACGCCGAGGGGCCGCCCGACCAGCGGGCGGCCCCTCACGCCGACACTCGGCTCAGGGGCTCAGGCCCGGCCCTGACTCACTGCCCCCGGGCGGCCGCCGTCCGGCGCTCGAACTGGCCGAGGTGGACGACGACGGAGCCGTAGAAGCGGTCGACGGCTTCGTCCACGCTGCGGATGAACCCGGACTCCGTGCTGCCGCGGCTCCCGCCCATGCCCTTGAACAAGGAGAGCCGGAAGCCCGTGATCGCGGCCCCGTCCTTCGGCAGCAGATCACCGGGCTCCGGCCGCAGCCGCTCCAGCGTGCCGCGCGGCCCGTTCCGGCCCTCCACCAGCGTCTCCACGTGCAGGTCCGCCGGGGCTTCGGCCAGGACACGGACGAGCCGCTTCGCCACGGACAGCGGATAGCCGCTCTCCGGGGCGGGCACGTCGACGGAGGTACGGATCTTGCCCGTGCGCAGATCGGCGGTGATCGCCAGGATGCTCTGCGCACCGTCCATCCGCACCTCCGCCGAGAGCCGCCCCTCCTCGCACAGCCGGTCCCCGAGCTCCGCACGGCGGGACGCGGGATCCGTACCGCGCTTGGCCCGCTGCACGGGCAGCACCTTCTGGCCGAGCTCGCCGCCCAGCCGCAGGCACACCTGGCGGACGAGCCGCTCCCAGCTCTCCACGACCTCGACGGCGCGCGGATCGCCCTGGCAGAGGGTCTCCGCGTCGATGCCGTTGCGTACGGGGACCCAGGACGGGCCCATGTTCTGGAAGCCGTGGCAGCCGGAGTTGTCGTGCTGCAGGTAGTGCAGCAGCTCCTGGAGCAGCCAGACGTGGGCGGCGTTGCCCACGCCCTCGTGGCGGATCAGGAGCTGGGCCTGATGGGCGACCTCGGCCCATGACAGGTGCCGCAGTGCGACCTTGTGCTTCCGCCGTCCGTCGATCTTCACGTCGACGAGCGGACTGCCCTCCAGGGCCACGTCGTTGGAGAGCGTGATGACGGCCTCGTAGCCGCGCCGGGCGGCGATGTCCATGTAGTTCTGGACCTGCTCGGCCTTCAGCGGATTGCCGTTGGTCTTGGTCTCGACGAGCGCCGTCCAGAGCTTGCCCGCCCGCTCCACGCGGATCACGCCGTCGGGCCGCTTCGGGGTGTCGCCGTGCGGGAGCGACACCTCCGTGAAGGTCTGCATCCGTCCGGCCGGTGCGCCGAACGCGGCGGTGAGCCGCCGCCCGAACTCAGGCACCTCCGCCATCACCGACAGCAGCACGGAGGTCGCCCGGACCTCGCGCTCCCGGTCGCTCTTGTAGGACGGGACCGGAAACAGCCGGGCCGGCCGCCAGGAGTCGTTCTCGGCCAGGGACTTCCTGGCGGTCCTGGGGAGCGTGACCTTCTTCTTCGCGGTGCGCGGGCCGCGTCGGCGCGTGGCGGCCGTGCCCGACGATTCGGCCGACGGGCCGGTGGCGTCGGGGACGTCAGGAGAGGTGGTGGCCTGGGCGGGCAGGGCGATGCCATGTGCGGAGGGAATCGCGGCGGCCGCGTGGCCCCCGGCGCCGCCGTCGGCTCCGGACCCGGCGGCGCTCCCCGCGTCGGCCTCCCCGGCCTCCTTGCCCTCTCCGCCATCGTCCTCGGTGCCGGCCTCGTCCTCGACGATGTCGATGCCGAAGTCGGTGGCGAGACCGGCCAGCCCCGTCTCGTACCCCTGGCCCACGGCGCGGAACTTCCACTCCTCCCCGCGCCGGTACAGCTCCCCGAAGATGAACGCCGTCTCCACCGTAGCGTCCGTGATGGAGAAGCCGAGCAGTTCCTCGCCGGCCCGGTCCGAGACCGTCATGCGAAGGTCTTCCAGGTCGCCGAACCGAGCGCCGCCGTACTGGCTGGCCGCGACGAGGATGCTCGACACGTCCTCGGGGACGGCCGACAGGTCGAGCCCGATCCGGTCCTCGCTGCCGTCCGCGGTGGGCGTCTTCCCGAGAAGCTGCACGCTGCCGTCCTCGGCGGCCGGGTGGTTGTAGAAGTAGAAGTCCGCGTCGCTGCGCACCTTGCCGTCACCGTTGAGGAGCAGGACGGAGACATCGGCGTCGCCGTCACCCGACGCGCTGCTCCAGCTCAGGCTCACGACGACCGCGCCCGTGTCCTCGCTCAGCGTGGCGAGGCCGACGTTGGCTCCCTTGGACATTTCGTGCATGCGTCCCCCCGGACCGTTCCGTTCGCTTCCGATACGTGCGCCCCGGGGGAACCGTAGCGTCCGGTAAGGGGAATTGAGGAGGCATTGTGAAACTCGGGCGTCCCGACGTCACGGGTCGAGCCGCGCCGCCCGCATCTGCAGATAGCGCCGTTCCGGGAGGCTTTCGGTCGCGCGGGCGGCCGTGCGGTAGGCGGCGGCCGCGGCTCGGTGGGCGCCGGTGCGTTCGAGGAGGTGGGCGCGGACGGCGGGGAGGCGGTGGGCGGTCACCGGGGCCGGGAGACGGGGTTCGAGGGCGGTGAGGGCGGCCAGGCCCGCCTCCGGGCCGTCGGCCATCGCGAGGGCGACCACGCGGCCCAGTTGCGCCATCGGGTCGTCCGGGATCTTCGTGAGCAGGACGTCGTAGAGGGCGAGGATCTGCGGCCAGTCGGTGTCGGCCGGGTCCGTCGCCTCGTCGTGGAGGGCGGCGATGGCGGCCTGGAGCTGATACGGGCCCGGCGGGCCCTCCGTCAGGGCCTCCTCGACCAGGGCCGTGCCCTCCGCGATCGCCGCCCGGTCCCAGCGGGAGCGGTCCTGCTCGTCGAGCGGGACCAGCTCCCCGTCCGGCCCGGTGCGGGCCGCGCTGCGCGCCTCGGTCAGCAGCATCAGGGCGAGCAGCCCGGTCACCGCGCCCTCGCGGGGCAGCAGCCGTCGGACCGCTCGGGTCAGCCGGATCGCCTCGCGGGCCAGGTCGGCGCGGTGGAGCGCGGGGCCGGAGGTGGCCGTGTACCCCTCGTTGAAGATCAGGTAGAGCACCCGCAGCACGGAGCCGAGGCGGGCGTCCCGGTCCGCCGGGCCGGGCGGGCGGAAGGGGTGGTCCGCCCCGGCCGCCCGCAGCTTCGCCTTCGCCCGGCTGATCCGCTGCGCGACCGTCGCCTCCGGCACCAGGAACGCGTGGGCGATCTCCGCCGTCGTGAGGCCGCCCACCGCCCGCAGCGTCAGCGCGATCCGGGCGGCGGGCGCCAGCACCGGGTCGCAACACAGGAACAGCAGCGTGAGCGTGTCGTCGTCGGCCGGCGCCGCCCGTACCTCGCGCGGCTCCAGACGCACCGCCGTCTCCTCGCGCCGCGCCCGCGCCTCCTCCGACCGCAGCGCGTCCACGAGCCGTCGCGACGCCACCCGGATCAGCCACCCGCGCGGATTGCCCGGCACCCCGTCCCGCGGCCACTGCCCGGCGGCCGCGAGCAGCGCCTCCTGTACGGCGTCCTCGGCGGCGTCGAAGTGCCCGTACCGGCGCACGAGCGCGCCGAGGACCTGCGGCGCGTGCAGCCGCAGCAGGTCCTCGACGGCGTACGAAGGGTTCAACGAGGTCAGCCGGGGGCGTTCGGGTCGATCGGGGGCGGTCGGGGTGGGTCGGGTTGGTCGGGGTCGGTCGGGTCGGTCGGCGGCGCCCGCCGGCCCGGGCGGGGGCCGCCCGG
>NZ_JBSGBF010000065.1:0-45028 GCF_053601115.1 Streptomyces sp. NPDC004788 | reverse complement strand
CTTCCGATCTGTCCGATCTTGCGATCGGACGGGACCTTCGTCGTTTGCCGTAGCGGGACCCCCGCCCACCGCGTTTCCGGGTCGGCGGGTTTCCGGCTCAGCGGGATTCCGTGGCGGCGGGTTTCCGGCTCAGAGCGCCTTCGCGAAGCAGCGGCTGTTCGGGTAGTCGCGGTAGTAGCCGAACTTCGCGCAGGGCTCGTAGCCGCTCGACGTGTAGAGGGCGATGGCCTCCGGCTGGGCCGTGCCCGTCTCCAGGACCATCCGGGTGCGGCCTGCGGCGCGGGCGTCGGCTTCCAGGAGGGCGAGGATGCGGCGGGCCAGGCCGAGGCCGCGGGCCTCGGGGACCACGTACATGCGCTTCAGTTCGGCGTCGCCGTCCGCGTAGCCCTCGTCGTTGGCGTGCTGGGTGCGCCAGCCGCCGGTGGCGACCGGGCGGCCCTGGGTGTCGTACGCGAGCAGGTAGAGACCCTGCGGCGGGGTGAACATCGCCGGGGCGAGCGGGGTGAGGTCGCCCTCGCCCTCGCCGTCGTCGTCCGCGTAGCGCTCGGCGTACTCCAGCTGGACGGCGTCGTTGAGCTTGACCGCGTCGGGGTGGTCGAAGGGCGTCGGGCGTATGTTCATGCGTTCCACTGTACGTCTATGCGGGACTGGCGACGGTTCGCCGGCCGTGGTGTCGGTATTCTCCCGGGATGCTCACCATCACCAGCGTGAATGTCAATGGTCTCCGAGCCGCCGCCAAGAAGGGCTTCGTCGAGTGGCTGGCCGCGACCTCCGCCGATGTGGTCTGCCTCCAGGAGGTGCGGGCCGAGGAGGCGCAGCTGCCGGCCGAGGTGCGGGCGCCCGAGGGCTGGTTCACCGCCCACGCGCCCGCCGCCGCCAAGGGCCGCGCCGGGGTCTCGCTCTACATGCGGCGCGAGCCGGACGCCGTGCGCGTCGGCTTCGGCTCGGCCGAGTTCGACGGCAGCGGCCGCTACATCGAGGCCGACCTGCCCGGCGTCACCGTCGCCAGCCTCTACCTGCCCTCCGGCGAGGTGGGCACCGAGCGGCAGGACGAGAAGATCCGCTTCATGGACGAGTTCCTGCCCTATCTGAAGGGCCTCAAGGAGCGCGCCGCCGCCGACGGCCGCGAGGTCGTCGTCTGCGGCGACTGGAACATCGCCCATCGCGAGGCCGACCTCAAGAACTGGAAGGCCAACCAGAAGAACGCCGGCTTCCTGCCCGAGGAGCGGGCGTGGCTGGGTCGCGTCCTCGACGAGACCGACGCCGGCTACGTGGACGTCGTCCGCGTCCTCCACCCCGAGCAGGACGGCCCGTACTCCTGGTGGTCCTACCGCGGCCGGGCCTTCGACAACGACAGCGGCTGGCGCATCGACTACCAGGTCGCCACGCCCGGACTCGCCGCGAAGGCGGTCAAGGCGTACGTCGAGAGGGCCGCGACGCACGCCGAGCGGTGGAGCGATCACGCGCCCGTGACCGCGGTGTACGGCATGTGACACCGTTTCCCCCGTTCGTGGAGTCCCACGGTTCGGATCCGGACGGGGTGGGGGAAGGTCGTGAGGTCGGTCCAGGAGGGCTACGAGGGCTCGCGCAGCCGCCGGTCGAGGGCCAGCGACAGCTCCGCCTCCACCACGCTCTTGGCCAGCGGGCGCAGCCGCTGCGCGTCGCCGGCGGCGGTGTACTTGCCGAGGATCTCGGTGAACAGCTCCGCCAGCGCCTCCGCGTGCTCGCGCACCCGGCCGCCCGCCTCCAGGACGGCGGCCAGCGGCACGCCCTCGCGGACCAGTGCGGCGGAGACGTCGAGGAGCCGGCGGCTGATGTGGACGATGTCCTCGCCGTCGGTGGCGAGGTAACCGAGGTCGAGAGCGGCGGTGAAGTTCTCCGGGGTGACCTCGCCGGCGAAGTGGTCGGCGAGCTCCTCGGGGGTGAGGCGGACGGGTTCCTCCTCGGTCGGCGGACCGAGTTCGAGGACCTCGCGGACGTTGCGGCCGGACTCGAAGGCTGCGGTGAGGTCGGCGATGCCGTTGAGGGTGTGGCCGCGTTCGAGCAGTCCGGCGATGGTGCGCAGGCGGGCCAGGTGGCGGTCGTCGTACCAGGCGATCCGGCCCTCGCGGCGGGGCGGCGGGATCAGCCCGCGCTCGCGGTAGAAGCGGAGGGTGCGTACGGTGATGCCGGCCGCGGCGGCCAGGTCGGCCATGCGGTACTCGCGCGGGGCCCGCGCGTCACTGCCGGAGGCGCCGGAGACGCCGGGGACGTCGGTGCTGTCGGTGTCGCCGGGCCGTACAGCGTCGTGCCCCGAGCCCCGTACCGCTGCTTCTCCTGATCGTTTCGCCACGCCCGCCAGCCTATGTTGTACCGCCGGTAACTTTCCCTCGCCGTACCCCTACCGCTCGGTATGCCGCTGCTCTACAGTCCCGACTGTGCCAGTGATTGCTGGCGGAATCTTGGCCGGGCGCACGGGAGGCGGCATGGCGAAGCACGAGCACGTACGGGTGGCGGTGATCGGATCGGGATTCGGCGGCCTCGGCGCCGCCGTCCGGCTGCGCCGTGAGGGGATCACCGACTTCGTCGTCCTGGAGCGGGCCGACTCCGTGGGCGGCACCTGGCGCGACAACAGCTACCCCGGCTGCGCCTGTGACGTCCCCTCCCACCTCTACTCCTTCTCCTTCGCGCCCAACCCCGACTGGCCGCGCACCTTCTCCGGGCAGCGCCACATCCGCGCGTACCTGGAGCATGTCACCGACACCTTCGGGATCCGGCCGCACCTGCGCCTGAACCACGAGGTCATGAGGATGACCTGGGACGAGGACGAACTGCGCTGGGACATCGAGACCAGCCGCGGCGACTTCTCCGCCGACGTCGTCGTCTCCGCCACCGGCCCGCTCTCGGACCCGAAGATCCCCGACATCCCGGGGCTCGCCGACTTCACCGGCAAGGTCTTCCACTCCGCCCAGTGGGACCACGACTACGACCTCACCGGCAATCGGGTGGCCATGGTCGGCACCGGCGCCTCCGCCATCCAGATCGTCCCGTCCATCCAGCCGAAGGTCGGGAAGCTCACCCTCTTCCAGCGCACGCCCCCGTGGGTCATGCCCCGCGTGGACCGCGCCATCAGCGGCCCCGAGCGCTGGCTGCACCGGCAGCTGCCGTTCACCGCGACCGCCCGCCGCGGCATCCTCTGGGGCATCCGCGAGCTCCAGGTCAGCGCCTTCACCAAGCGGCCCAACGAGCTGGGCCTGGTCGAGCGGCTCGCCAAGGCCAACATCGCCCGGTCCATCAAGGACCCGGCGCTGCGGGCCAGGCTGACCCCCTCGTACCGCCTCGGCTGCAAGCGGATCCTGCTCTCCAACGCGTACTACCCGGCCCTCGCCCAGCCCAACGTCGACGTCGTCGCCTCCGGCCTCAAGGAGGTCCGCGGGAACGTCGTGGTCGGCGCCGACGGGACCGAGACCGAGGTCGACGCGATCATCTTCGGCACCGGCTTCCACGTCACCGACATGCCGATCGCCCCGCGCGTCATCGGCGCCGAGGGCCGCTCGCTCGCCGACCGGTGGAAGAACGGCATGGAGGCGCTGCGCGGCGCCACCGCCGCCGGCTTCCCCAACTGGATGACGATCATCGGCCCCAACACCGGCCTCGGGAACTCCTCGATGATCCTCATGATCGAGTCCCAGCTGAACTACATGGCCGACTACCTCCGCCAGCTCGACGTCCTGGGAGGCCGGGCCGCCCTCGCCGTCCGCCCCTCCGCCGTCAACGCCTGGAACCGCAGGGTGCAGAAGCGGATGGAGGCGACGGTGTGGAAGGCGGGCGGCTGCGACAGCTGGTACCTCGACGCCAACGGCCGCAACACCACGCTGTGGCCGGGCACGACGTACGAGTTCCGGCGCGAGACGCGGACCGTCGACCTGTCCGAGTACGAGGTGCTGCGCGCGCCCGCGAAGCCGTCGACGGGCCGTCGTGCCGCCGCCCGCAAGAAGGAGGCCGTCCAGTGAAAACGCTGACGGCGACCTCCGCCGACGGGTCCCGCGTCCACGTCGAGGTGCACGGCCGGGCCGGTGCCCCCGCCGTCGTCCTCGCCCACGGCTGGACCTGCTCGACCCGTTTCTGGGACGCGCAGATACGGGACCTGGCGGCCGACCACCGGGTCATCGCCTACGACCAGCGCGGCCACGGCGGCTCCCCGGCCGCCGACACCCTCGGGCACTCCGGCGGCAGGGGCTACTCCACCGAGGCGCTCGCCGACGACCTGGAGGCCGTCCTCGCGGCCACCCTCGGCCCCGGCGAGCGGGCCGTCCTGGCCGGCCACTCGATGGGCGGCATGACGCTGATGGCCGCCGCCCGGCGCCCGCTCTTCCGGCAGCACGCCGCCGCCGCGCTGCTCTGCTCGACCGGGCCGGCCCTGCTGACCGAGGAGGCGCTCGTCGTGCCGCTCGGGCCCGGCCGGCTGCGCACCCGGCTCACCCGCTCCGTACTCGGCTCGAAGGCGCCGCTCGGGCCGGTCACGGCGGTGTCGAAGAAGGTGCTGAAGTACGCGACGATGGGACCGGTTTCGGCGCCCGAGCGGGTCGACGCCTGTGCCCGGATCGTGCACGCCTGCCCGCGCGGAGCCCGGCACGGCTGGTCGCAGGTCCTGGCCGGGCTCGATCTGGCGGCGGAGGTGCGGGAGCTGCGGCTGCCCGTGGCCGTCGTCGTCGGCACCGCCGACCGGCTCACGCCGCCCGTGCACTCCCGCCGCATGGTCGCCGACCTGCCGCACTGCACGGGCCTGACCGAACTGGCCGGCATGGGCCACATGACGCCGGTGGAGGCCCCCGAGGCCGTCACCGCGCAGATCCGCGAACTGACGCTCACCTATCTGGGTGTGACGGAGCAGACCGTGAAGGAGGCACAGGCATGAGCAAAGTGAGCCTGGAAGGACAGGTGGCGGTCGTCACCGGAGGAGCCCGCGGCGTCGGCGAACTCCTCGCCCGCAAGCTCTCCGCGCGCGGCGCGAAGATCGCGCTGGTCGGCCTGGAGCCCGAGCTCCTGAAGGAGGTCGCCGGGCGGCTGCACACCGAGGCCGACTGGTGGCACGCCGACGTCACCGACCACGTGGCGATGGCGCGGGTGGCCGAGGAGGTGAAGGAGCGGTTCGGCAAGGTCGACATCGTCGTCGCCAACGCCGGTGTCGCGGCGGGCGGTCCGTTCGTCGACTCCGACCCGGCCGCCTGGCGGCGGGTCATCGAGGTGAACCTGATCGGCGGCGCCGTGACGGCCCGGGCCTTCCTGCCCGTCCTCATGGAGTCCCGCGGCTACTTCCTGCAGATCGCCTCGCTGGCCGCGATGACGCCGGCGCCGATGATGACGGCGTACTGCGCCTCCAAGTCCGGCGTCGAGGCCTTCGCGCACAGCCTGCGCGCCGAGGTCGCCTACAAGGGCGTCAGGGTCGGCGTCGGCTACCTCTCCTGGACCGACACCGACATGGTGCGCGGCGCCGACCAGGACGACGTCATGCGCGAGCTGCGCTCCCGGCTGCCCTGGCCGTCCAACCGCACCTACCCGCTCGGCCCCGCCGTCGACCGGATCGTCGCGGGCATCGAGCGCCGATCGGCCCACGTGTACGCGCAGTGGTGGCTGCGCGGGATGCAGTCCACCCGCGGCTATCTGCCGGGCGTCATCGCCGCCGTCGGACAGCGCGAGATGAAGCGCTTCGAGCCGCGGCTCGCCTCGGTGTCGAAGGGGCTCGTGGGCGCGGGCGGGGCGGCCGACGAACAGGCGCGCACGCGGTCCTCGTAACTGTCCGTGTTTGATCGAAATGCACGCGTTGTCCTGCCGTGTCAGTCTGGTCGAGGCCCAAGGGGCGGATTCCCGCCCCGTTCCCCTCTCACCCCTCTAGGAGTGAATCTTCATGGGCATCAAGGACGAGATGCAGGACAAGGCGCGACAGGCCAAGGGCAAGGCGCAGCAGACGCGCCAGTCGCAGCCGGCACGGCAGCCGCAGCAGCCGCAGCAGCCGCACGAGGCGCGACCGGGCATGGGCGGCGCGAAGGACCGGGCGTCCGAGCGTGCCTCGCAGGCCAAGAGCCGTGCGCAGCAGCAGACCAGGGGCCGTATGGACGAGGCCGAGGAGCGCCTCGGCACGGACTACGACGCCTGACGCCGTCCTGTGAGGAAGGCGCACCCGGGACGCCGGGTGCGCCTTCGCGTGTTGTGGGACGACTGCGCGTAAGTGGACGACTCGCGTGGTGTGGACGACTCGGGTGTTGTGGACGACTTCGCGGGCAGCCGCCCGCGGTCCCCTGCCTGTGGATAACTTCCTGCACGGAATCGCGAAGTTACGTACCGTGATCCTCATGTCCGAGACTGAGGCAACCGACGTAACGACGTTCGTACTTGAGCGACTGCGACCCGACCACGCGCCCGCCCTGCTCGCCTTCGAGCGGGAGAACCGGGCCTTCTTCGCCGCGTCCGTGCCGGACCGCGGCGACGCGTACTTCGACGAGTTCGAGCAGCTGCTCCGGGACCGGCTGGCGGAGCAGGCGACCGGCACGATCCTCTTCCATGTGCTGGTGGCGGGCGACGGGGAGATAGTGGGGCGCTTCAACCTGGTCGACGTGGCCGACGGAAGCGCCGAACTCGGCTACCGGGTCGCCGAGAAGGTGACCGGGCGGGGCGTGGCGACCGGGGCGATACGGGAGCTGTGCGCACGGGCCCGCGAGGAGTACGGGCTGCGCCGGCTCACCGCCGCCACGACCCTCGACAACGCGGCCTCCCGGGCGGTGCTCACCCGGGTCGGCTTCGGCGCGGTCGGCGGGGTCGTGCTCGGCGGCGGGGACGGCGACGGGAAGCCGGGCACGGCCTACGAGCTGGACCTGGGCGGGAGCTTGGGCCGCGAGCGGTCCGGCACGGCCTCGTAGCCGGGCGGGCTCGCGGGCGGGTTCTCGTCCAGCAGGGCGACGGCGATGTGCACGGCGTCGTCCAGCTGGGCGTGCCGGCCCTCGGCCCAGTCGAGCGGGGTGCGCAGGATGGCGAGGTCCGGTGCCACGCCGTGGTTCTCGACGGACCAGCCGTACTCGGGGAACCAGGCCGCGTTCATCGGGACGGTGATCTGGGTGCCGTCGCCGAGCCGGTGCCGGCCCGTCATGCCGACGACGCCGCCCCAGGTGCGCTGGCCGACCACCGGGCCGAGCCGCAGCAGTTTGAAGGCGGCGGTGATCATGTCGCCGTCGGAGGAGGTGGCCTCGTCGGCGAGGGCGACGATCGGGCCGCGCGGGGCGTTGGAGGTGTACGAGACGGGCTGGGCGTTGCGGGTGAGGTCCCAGCCCAGGATCTTGCGGGTGAGTTTCTCTATCACCAGCTCGCTGATGTGGCCGCCGGCGTTGCCGCGGACGTCCACGATGAGGGCCGGCCGGGAGACCTCCATCCGCAGGTCGCGGTTGAACTGGGCCCAGCCGGAGCCGCCCATGTCGGGGATGTGGAGGTAGCCGCAGCGCCCGCCGCTGACCTCGCGGACCACCGCGCGCCGCTTGGCCACCCAGTCCTGGTAGCGCAGCGGGCGTTCGTCGACGAGCGGGACGACGGCGACCCGGCGGGGGCGGCCCTCGCCCTCGGCGGAGGTGAAGGTGAGTTCGACGGTGGTGCCGCCGGTGCCGGAGAGGAGGGGATAGGGGCCGGCCACGGGGTCGACCGGGCGGCCGTCGACATGGGTGAGGACCGCGCCCTCGCGGATTCCCATGCCCGCGAGCGGCGAGCGGGCCTTGGAGTCGGAGGAGTCGCCGGGCAGGATCCGCTTGACGACCCAACCGCCCTCGCGGTGCACCAGGTTGGCGCCGAGCAGGCCCTGCGGGCGCTGGTAGTGCGGCGGTCCCTCGTTGCGCCGGGCCGGGCTGACGTACGCGTGGGAGGTGCCCAGCTCGCCGAGGACCTCGCGCAGCAGGTCGGCGAACTCGTCGGGGGAGGCGACCCGTTCGACGAGCGGCCGGTACTGGTCGAGCACCGCCGGCCAGTCGACGCCGCCCATGTCCGGCTCCCAGAAGTAGGCGCGGACGATCCGGCCGGCCTCGTCGAAGGCCTGCCGCCACTCGGCCGCCGGTTCCACCTCGTGCACGATCCGCCGCAGGTCGAGGTAGACGGTGGAGTCGCCGTCGCCGGGTTCGTTGGCGGGGACGGCCCGCAGGTCGCCCTCGTCGTTCACGACGAGCCGGCTGCCGTCGCCGCTGACCGCGAACGAGTCGAGGTGGCCGACGAGTTCGGTCTTGCGGGCCCTGGCGATGCTGTAGTGCTCCAGGGTGGGGCGGGGGGAGGGGTCCGACGGGTTGGCGAAGGTCTCGCCGAGGGCGCCGGAGATCGGCCAGCGCAGCCACACCAGGCCGCCGCCGGCGACCGGCTCGAGCGCGGAGTACTTGGAGGCGGTCACGGGGAAGGGCGTGACCCGGTCGGGCAGGCCCTCGATCTCGACCGTGACGGTGCCGTCGCCGGCGCCCGCCTCCTCGTCGGCCGGGTCCATGCCGCCGGCGGCGGGCCGTCCGTCGGGAAGCAGCGCGAAGGGAGAGGGGGTGGCCGAGGAGAGCGGTACGAGATAGGGGCGGCAGCCCAGCGGGAAGGACAGGTCGCCGGTGTGCACGTCGTACACCGGGTCGAAGCCCCGCCAGGAGAGGAACGCGAGATAGCGGCCGTCGCGGGTGAAGACCGGGTTCTCGTCCTCGAAGCGCCCGTTGGTGACGTCCACGATCACCCGGGCGCCCGGCCCGGCGATGCGGGCCATCTTGATGGAGCGCAGCGAGCGGCCGATGCCCGGGTGGGACCAGGTGAGCCAGCAGCCGTCGGGGGAGAAGGCGAGGTCGCGGACGGGCCCGTTGACCGAGCGGATCAGCTCCGTCACCACGGTTCCCTCCTCCGTCACCGCGTCGCCTTCGGGGCCCTCGGCCGCGGGGCCCTCGGCCGCGGAGCCCTCGGCCTCGGAGCCCTCGGCCGCGGGGGTGCCGGGCTCCGAGGTGCCGGTTCCCGAGGTCTCGCCGGGCTCCGTGGTGCCGGTTGCGGAGGTCTCGCCGGGCTCCGCGGCGGGTTCCTCCTCGGCCTCCACCGCGGCCTCCACGCCGGCCTCCTCCTCGGTGGTGTCGATGAGGAGCAGCCGTCCGTCGCTGGAGGCGATGGCGAGCCGTTCGCCGTCGGGGTCGGAGACCATCTCCTCGACGCGGCCGAGTTCGCCGGAGGCGAGGCGGCGCGGTGGGCGGTCGCCGCTGGCCCGGGGCAGGTAGGCGATCTCGATGGCGTCCTCGCCCTCGGCATCGGTGACGTAGGCGACCTGGCCGCCGCTGCCCAGCATCTCGGGCAGTCTGACCCGGACGCCGGGGGTGTCGGCGATGGTGCGGGCGGGTCCGTCGCGGTGGGTGAGCCAGTAGAGGCTGCCGCGGACGATGACGGCGGAGGCGCGGCCGGTCTCGTCGACGGACAGGGCGTCGACGTGGTGGGCGGCCGGCACCTGGTAGGGGCGGCGGCCGGTGCGCGGGCCGCCGAGCCGGACGTCGATGCGGCGGGGCCGGGAGCCGGCGGTCAGTTCGTCGACGATCCACAGTTCGCCGGCGCACTGGTAGACCACCCGGCGCCCGTCGCTGGAGGCGTTGCGGGCGTAGAAGTCGTCGTGGTCGGTGTGGCGGCGCAGATCGGTGCCGTCGGGGAGACAGGAGTAGAGGTTGCCGATGCCCTC
This sequence comes from Streptomyces sp. NPDC004788, assembly GCF_053601115.1. NCBI lineage: Bacteria > Bacillati > Actinomycetota > Actinomycetes > Kitasatosporales > Streptomycetaceae > Streptomyces > Streptomyces sp. NPDC004788. The sequence continues at coordinate 35,343 of NZ_JBSGBF010000065.1, read as the reverse complement.
GTGGTCGGAGAGGAACGCGATCCGCATCGCGCCCGCGTCGCCGCCCTCCGCGGCCGGCGCGGCGACGAACATGGGCGCGGAGAGATGGCCGCCGATGGCGGGCAGCAGCTGTTCGCCGTGCAGCCACAGCCGGCCCATGGCGCCGCCCCGGTAGCGCTTCCAGGAGGCCGGCTCGTGCGGCGGGGTGCCGGTGAGGAGCAGGGTGCGGCGCTGCCCGTCCAGATCGGCGACGGCGATGTCGGAGACCGGGCCCCAGGGCATCCGGCGGCCGGGGGAGCCGTCGGTGGAGACGGTGTACGCCCAGGAGAAGTACGAGAAGGGCTGGCCGTGCGAGGAGACGGCGAGGATCTCCGCGTTGCCGTCCTCGTCCGGCGGTGACCAGCCGCAGACCCGGGTGTCGGTGGAGCCCCAGTAGGTCAGCCGCCGGGAGGGGCCGCCGTCGACCGGTGCGAGATGGATCTCCGGGTCGAGGCTGCGCCAGCTCGTATAGGCGATGTGGCGCCCGTCCGGCGAGAAGCGCGGGTGGCCGACCCGGGTCCGGTCGGCGGTGATCCGCCACGCGCGGCCGGGCAGATGGCCCCCGGGCACGAGGGGGGAGACCCAGAGGTCGTCCTCGGCCGCGAAGCACAGCAGGTTGCCGTGGAGGTGCGGGAAGCGGAGATACGCGAGGTCGTCCGTCACCTCCTCATGCTTTCCGCGGAAAGGGGTCGCGGCAACTCGTACGTGTGTCCAGGACGTGTGGGCGAGGACACGTACGAAACGGTTTCGTTTCGCATGGCGGGTGGGTATCGTCGTGGTGTACGAAACCGTTTCGTTCGTTCACGTCGACCGGAGGTCGGACATGGCACGCAGCAGGCTCACCCCCGAGCGGGAGGCCGAGCTGTACGAAGCCGTGCTCGAGCTGCTGCGCGAGGTCGGCTACGACGCCCTCACCATGGACGCCATCGCCGCCCGCACCCGGTCCAGCAAGGCCACCCTCTACCGCCAGTGGGGGAGCAAGCCGGAACTCGTCGCCAGGGCCCTGCGCCACAACAAGCCGGTCTCGCTCGCCGAGATCGACACGGGCAGCCTGCGCGGCGACTTCCGGGCGATGCTGGAGCGGACCGACGACTGCCAGATGGAGCGGGACTCCGCGCTGATGCGGGGCCTGGCCCATGCCGTCCACAACAACCCCGAACTGCTCCAGGCACTGCGCGAGCTGCTCATCGAACCCGAGATGACCGGCCTCGACGACGTCCTGAACCGAGCCGTCCGGAGGGGCGAGATCGACGCCGCGAACCCGGCGCTCAAGCTCGTCCCCCACATGCTGATCGGGGCGTTCATCGCCCGCCCGCTGATCGAGGACCAGCCGGTGGACCACGCCTTCCTCAGCGCCTACATCGACGCCGTCGTGCTCCCCTCACTCGGCGCCTGACCCCCACTCAGCCCTCTCCGCACCACCCGAACCACCCCCGCACCATCACCCGCACCACCTGACGTCGCACCGCTCACGCCGTCGGGCCGGCTCCCCATGCCCTGTCCCACTCGAAATTGGGAGTACGCCCCCGTGGCCACGTTCCTCTACAAGCTCGGCCGCTCCGCCTTCCGGCGCCGGCGGCTCGTCGCCCTGATCTGGGTGGCGCTCCTCGCCCTCGCCGGCGTCGGCGCCGCCACCGCGTCCACCGCGACCTCCAGTTCCTTCTCGATCCCCGGCACCGAGGCCCAGCGCGCCTTCGACCTGCTCGAACAGCGCTTCCCCGGTTCCAACGCCGACGGCGCCACCGCCCGCGTGGTCTTCCAGGCCCCGGCCGGCCAGACCATGAAGGACCCGGCGAACAAGGCCAAGGTCGAGAAGACCGTCGCCGCGCTCAAGTCCGGCTCGGACCAGATCGCGCGGGTCACCGACCCGTACACGGCGCAGGCGATCTCCCGCGACGGCCGGGTCGCCTATGTCTCGGTCGCGTACAAGGTCAACGCCATGGAGCTGACCGACGCGACGCGTGACGCGCTCAAGGACACCGGTGCCAAGGCGCAGGGCCAGGGGCTGACCGTCGAGATCGGCGGCGACGCGCTCCAGAGCATTCCGGAGACCGGCGCGGGCGAGATCGTCGGCGTGGTCATCGCCGGCATCGTGCTCGTCATCACCTTCGGCTCGCTGGTCGCGGCCGGACTGCCGCTGCTCACCGCGATCATCGGCGTCGGCATCGGCGTCTCCACGATCACCGCGCTCGCCAACGTCCTCGACCTCGGCTCCACCACCTCCACCCTCGCGATGATGATCGGCCTCGCGGTCGGCATCGACTACGCCCTCTTCATCGTCTCCCGCTACCGCGCGGAGCTCGCCGAGGGCCGGGAGAAGGAGGAGGCCGCCGGGCGCGCGGCCGGTACCGCCGGCTCCGCCGTGGTGTTCGCCGGTCTGACCGTGGTCATCGCCCTCGTGGGCCTGGCCGTCGTCAACATCCCGATGCTCACGAAGATGGGCTTCGCCGCGGCCGGCACGGTCGTGATCGCCGTACTGATCGCGCTCACCCTCATCCCGGCGCTGCTCGGCTTCGCCGGCGACAGGATCGTCGGCCGCAAGGCGCGCAAGCAGCGCGAGCAGCGTGAGCAGCGCGAGGCCGACACGACGAACCCGCGCACGGGCCTCCCGAAGGACGACAAGCCGAACGCCGGCACCCGCTGGGCCCGCTTCGTCATCCGCCGCCCGCTGATGGTGCTGCTCGTCGGCGTCCTCGGCCTCGGCGCCATCGCCGTGCCGGCCACCTCCCTGGAGATGGGCCTGCCGGACGACGGCGTGAAGCCCACCTCCACGAGCGAGCGCCGCGCCTACGACCTGCTCTCCGAGGGCTTCGGCCCCGGTTTCAACGGCCCGCTGCTCGTGGTCGTCGACGGCCCGAAGGCCGCCGCCGACCAGGCCGTGTCGGCCATCAAGGGCCTGGACGGCGTCGCGGCCGTCACCCCGCCGACCCCGAACAAGGCCGGCGACACCGCGATGATCACGGTCATCCCCAAGGACCGCCCGTCCTCCGCGGCCACCGAGGAGCTGGTCCACGACATCCGCGGCGCGACCGGCGACGACGTCCTGGTCACCGGCCAGACCGCGATGAACATCGACTTCTCGCAGAAGATGAACGACGCCCTGCTGCCCTACCTGGCGCTCGTCGTCGGCCTCGCCTTCCTGCTCCTGATGGTGGTCTTCCGCTCGGTCCTGGTGCCCCTGAAGGCGGCCCTCGGCTTCCTGCTCTCCGTGGTCGCCGCCCTCGGCGCCGTCGTCGCGGTCTTCCAGTGGGGCTGGCTGGGCAGCCTGTTCGGGGTCGAGCAGACCGGCCCGATCATGTCGATGATGCCGATCTTCATGGTGGGCGTCGTCTTCGGCCTGGCGATGGACTACGAGGTCTTCCTGGTCACGCGGATGCGCGAGGCGTACGTGCACGGCGCCCGCCCCGGGCAGGCGATCGTGACCGGCTTCCAACACGGCGCCCGGGTGGTCACGGCCGCCGCGGTGATCATGATCGCGGTCTTCTCCGGCTTCATCGGCTCCAGCGAGCAGATGGTGAAGATGATCGGCTTCGGCCTCGCCGTCGCCGTCCTCTTCGACGCCTTCGTGGTCCGCATGGCGATCGTCCCGGCCGTGCTCGCGCTGCTGGGCCACAAGGCGTGGTGGCTGCCGAAGTGGCTCGCCCGCGTGCTGCCCAACGTCGACGTGGAGGGCGAGGGCCTGGCGGCCGCCGGTGCGGCCGGGCCGGCCGGCCCCGCGGGCCCGGCCGAGAAGGAGCTCGTGAAGGCCTGAGCACCGAGATCTCCGGGGCCGCCGCATGAGCGGGCGGCGCGCCCCGGACCGCGTCGGAACCTGTGGGGACGGGGAGCCGACGCGACGCGTACGCCGTCAGCGTGCCGACAACGGCGCGCGGGCGGCGTACGTGTGCCGGAGGAAGCGCAGCAGCGCGGTCGTGTCGAACTGCACCACCGCGACCCCGTCCTCCGTGTGGAACTCGACCACCGTCTGCACCCGCCCGCACGGCCACACCCCGACGTCCCCGCGCCGCGCCGGGGCGCGCAGGCCCTTCTCCAGGAGGGCGCGCGGGAAGGACCACTCGACGTTCCCGGGGAAGACGAAACGCACGGTCGGGGGCTCGTGGGCGGGGTCGTAGCGCAGGGCGACCGGGACGGGGCGCGAGAGCGGGGCGTCGCTGATGATCCGGCCTCTGGCGTGGTCCACGACTTCGAGGACGTCGGTCGCGGCTTCGCTTGCGGCTTCTCGGTCATCGGCGGCGCGGGCCATCGGACGGCTCCTCACACTCGTACGCGCATATGCGCGTCGTTAGTCCCTAATGTCCCACTTTTCGGGGGCGTGCGCCCGAGGGGCACACCTCACTCCTGACCTCAGGGCGCTCTTGCAAACCATTCGCAGGAGCGCTCTATCATTCGGGACGTGCATGTACCCGACGGATTCATCAACGCCCCCGTATCGGCCGCCGCCGGTGTCGTCGCCGCCGGCGCCGTCGCCGTCAGCCTGCGCGGGGCCCGCAAGGAGCTCGGGGGCACCTCCCGTGCCGGAGGCCACGGGGGAGAGAAAGCGGCCCCGCTGGCCGGTCTCGTCGCCGCCTTCATCTTCGCCGTCCAGATGCTCAACTTCCCCGTCGCCGCCGGCACCAGCGGACACCTCCTCGGCGGCGCGCTCGCGGCGATCCTCGTCGGGCCCTGCACCGGCGTCCTGTGCGTCGCCGTCGTGCTGCTCATGCAGGGCGTGCTCTTCGCGGACGGCGGCCTCACCGCGCTCGGCGTGAACATCATCGACATGGCCGTCGTCACCGTCGTCGTCGCGTACGGGCTCTTCCGCGGCCTGGTCCTCGTGCTGCCCCGCACCCGCCGCTCGGTGACCGTCGCCTCCTTCCTCGCCGCGCTCGTCTCCGTGCCGGCCGCGGCCCTCGCCTTCACCGCGGTCTACGCGATCGGCGGCACCACCGACGTGCCCCTCGGCAAGGTCCTCACCGCGATGGTCGGCGTGCACGTCCTCATCGGCATCGGCGAGGCCGTCATCACCATGCTCACCGTCGGCGCGGTCATCGCCGTCCGCCCCGACCTCGTGTACGGCGCGCGCGGGCTGACCACCCCGCTGAAGCTGCGCGTCAACGGCGAGCTCGTCGACGCCACGCCCGCCGCCGGCCCCGTCCGGTCGCCGAAGAAGGTGTGGATCGGCGGTGTCGTCACCGCCCTCGTCCTCGCCGGCTTCGTCTCCTTCTACGCCTCCGCCAGCCCCGACGGCCTGGAGAAGGTCGCCGCCGACCAGGGCATCGCCGCCCAGGCCAAGCCGCACGCCGCCGCCGACTCCCCGCTCGCCGACTACGGCGTCAAGGACGTCTCGGACGCGCGCCTGTCCGGCGGCCTGGCCGGGGTGATCGGCGTCGGCGCGACCCTCGCCGTCGGCACCGGCGCCTTCTGGGCCGTCCGCCGCCGCCGTACGAACCGATCCGTGGGGGCCTGACATGGGCGCGGGCCACGCCCACAGGCTCTACCGGCAGGGGCACTCGCCGGTCCACGCCCTGCCCCCGCACACCAAGCTCGCCGCCGTCCTCGGCTTCGTCGTCGTGGTCGTCGCCACGCCCCGCGAGGCGGTCTGGGCCTTCGCGCTGTACGCCGTGCTGCTCGGCGCCGTCGCCGCGCGGGCCCGGGTCCCGGCCGGCTTCCTGCTGAAGCGGCTGCTCGTCGAGATCCCGTTCGTCGCCTTCGCCGTGCTCATGCCCTTCGTGGTGCCCGGCGCGCAGACGGAGGTCCTCGGCGTCCCGCTGAGCGTCCCCGGCCTGTGGGGCGCCTGGAACGTCCTCGCCAAGGGCACCCTCGGCGTCGCCGCCTCCGTCCTGCTCGCCGCCACCACCGAGCTGCGCGCCCTGCTCCTCGGCCTCCAGCGGCTCAGGCTGCCCCCGCTGCTGGTGCAGATCGCCTCCTTCATGATCCGCTACGGGGACGTGATCACCGACGAGATGCGCCGGATGTCCGTCGCGCGCCGCTCGCGCGGCTTCGAGGCGAAGGGGCTGCGGCACTGGGGCGTCCTCGCGAAGTCCGCCGGCGCGCTCTTCATCCGCTCCTACGAGCGCGGGGAGCGGGTCCACCTCGCCATGGTCAGCCGCGGTTACACGGGTTCGATCCCGGTCATCGACGAGGTCACCGCCACCGCCGCCCAGTGGCGCCAGGCCGCCGCGCTCCCGCTCACCGCCCTCCTGATCTGCCTCCTCGGATGGACGACATGACCGTTCCCCCTTCTCTGGACGTGCGCGGCCTCGCGTACGCGTACCCGGACGGCCACCAGGCCCTTTTCGGCGTGGACCTGACCGTCGGGCGCGGTGAGCGGGTCGCCCTGCTCGGCCCCAACGGCGCCGGCAAGACCACCCTGGTCCTGCACCTCAACGGCATCCTGACCGGCGGCGCGGGCGGGGTGACGGTCGCCGGGCTGCCGGTCGCGAAGAAGAACCTGGCCGAGATCCGGCGCCGGGTCGGCATCGTCTTCCAGGACCCCGACGACCAGTTGTTCATGCCGACCGTCCGCGAGGACGTGGCCTTCGGCCCGGCGGCGGCCGGCGTGCGCGGCGCGGAACTCGACGCGGTCGTGCGGCGGGCCCTCGCCCGGGTCGGCATGGAGGAGTTCGCGGACCGGCCGCCGCACCACCTGTCCTTCGGGCAGCGGCGCCGGGTCGCCGTCGCGACCGTCCTCGCCATGGAGCCCGAGATCCTCGTCCTCGACGAGCCGTCCTCCAACCTGGACCCGGCCTCGCGCCGCGAGCTCGCCGACATCCTGCGCTCCCTGGACGTCACCGTCCTCATGGTCACGCACGACCTGCCGTACGCCCTGGAGCTCTGCCCGCGGTCCGTCATCCTCAGCGAGGGCGTCATCGCGGCCGACGGACGGACCGCGGACATCCTGTCGGACGAGGAACTGATGGCGCGGCACCGCCTGGAGCTGCCGTACGGCTTCGTGCCGAGCTCGGTGGCCTGACGGACCCCGGAATCCCTTCGCGGAGGACCGCGTTGCACCATGGGGTCGTTCGTACGAGAGGAAGCGTGGGGTCAGGTGGACGTCCGGGGCACGGTGGCGGCGGGTTTCGAGACGGTCAGGGACGCGTTCCTGCGCAACTTCGAGCAGCGGGGGGAGCAGGGCGCGGCGGTCGCGGTCTACCGCGACGGCGTGAAGGTCGTCGACCTGTGGGCGGGCACGCGGGACGCCCCCAGCGCGGAAGGGGCCGGCGAGGCGCCGTGGGCGGTGGACACCGCGCAGGTCGTCCGCTCGGCCACGAAGGGTGTCGCCGCGGCGGTGCCGCTCCTGCTCCACCAGCGCGGCCAGCTCGACCTGGACGCGCCGGTCGGCACGTACTGGCCGGAGTTCAAGGCGGCCGGCAAGGACCGGGTGACCGTACGGCAGCTGCTCGCGCACCGCGCGGGAGTGCCGGTGCTCGACCGCCCGCTCACCCTCGCCGAGGCCGTCGACCTGGACACCGCCATGCACGCGATAGCCGCGCAGGCCCCCGTCTGGGAGCCCGGCACCGCGCACGGCTACCACGCCCACACCTTCAGCTGGCTGCTCTCCGGCCTGGTCCAGCGGGTCACCGGCCGCACGATAGGCCGCTGGGTGGCCGAGGAGATCGCCCGCCCGCTGGGCCTCGACCTGTGGATCGGGCTGCCCGGGGAGGAGGCCCACCGGGTCGGCCGCCTCGGCCCGGTGGAGGAGATCGAGCCGGCCGACAGCCCGATGCTGAGGCTGCGCCCCAAGCCCTCGGTCGCCGCCGCCTACCAGGACCCCGAGTCGCTGACCCGGCGCGCCTTCGGCGTGATCGATCCGCGTCCCGACGAGAACGACCCGGTGTACCGGGCCGCAGAGCTCCCCGGCTCGGCCGGTGTCGCCACCGCCCGCGCCCTCGCCCGCTTCTACGCCGCGACGCTCGGCCCGGTCGACGGCGGCCCGCGCCTCTTCGCGCCGGCGACGCTCACCCTGGCCCGCACCGAGGAGTCGGCCGGCCCCGACCGCGTCCTCGTCGTGGGCACCCGCTTCGGCCTCGGGCACATGCTCCACGGCCCGGCCTCGCCGCTCCTCGGCCCCGGCTCCTTCGGCCACCCCGGCCGCGGCGGTTCGCTCGGCTTCGCCGATCCGGACTCCGGCATCGGCTTCGGCTACGTCACCAACGGCATGCGCAAGACGGTCACCGCCGACCCGCGCGCCCAGGCGCTGATCCGGGCGGTGCGCGCGGCGCTGTGACGCCTCGGCCCCGCCGTCAGCGGATGTACCACTCCTGGTCGAGGTAGGCCTCGCAGTCGAACTGGAACGGGATACGCCCGTTGTCGGTGCCCTGCATCGCCAGGCACTTCCCGCTGTTGAAGTTCTTCAGCTTGAAGCGGTCCGGGTCTTCCGTGGGGACCTTCTGCCAGTACTGGTCGGCGTAGTTCCAGCAGTCGAACTGGAACGGGTCCGTCCCGTTGTCGAACCCCTGCACCGCGAGGCACTTCCCGTTGTTCGCGTTCTTCAGCCGGAACACCCCGGGAGTCGGCGCGTCCGTCTCGTCGAAGATCCAGTACTGGTCCGCGTAGTCCATGCAGTCGAAACTGAACGGCTTCGCCCCGTCGTCGTAGCCCCGCGCGGCCAGGCACTTGCCGCCGTACGCGTTCTTGAGGTGGAACGCCGGCTCCGGCTCCACGTAGTGGGCGGACGCGGATCCGGCCCCGGCGACGAGCGTGCCCGCGGCGAGCGCGGCGGCGGCCAGGACGGTGCCGATGGTGCGCGACCTGATCATGTGATCTCCCTCGTAGGTGTGCGCGATCGATCGTGTCGCTCAGGACGATAGAGGCCGAGGTGTGCACTTCTGGTCGATTTGTCGATAGGTAGGGGGCGTTCCGGTCGGCGCGGAGTCGGCTGCGCGAGGTCAGCCGCGCGTGCTCGGCAGATCGTTCGCCGCGTACTCCCCGGTCACGTCCCGCACGCTCTGCACGAACATCTGGAAGAGGAGATGCCCCGGGGTCTGCTTCCAGCCGTCGCCGACCTGCGTGGACTTTCCGGGGTTCACGCTGAAGTAGCCGTGCCGCTCGGCTTTGATCCCGATGTAACCGCCGAAGGTGCCCTCGTTCTTGTTGGCCGCCACGCGGTTGGCGCTCGGTATCGCCTTGTTGATGAAGGCCGTCGCGTCTCCCTCGGGGGCCAGCGCGGTGTACTCCGGGTCGAAGAGGAGCCTGTGGGCTCCGGGCTTGAGCGTGAACTCGAGCATCCGGGAGCCGTCCTCCATGTAGTTGTCGGCCTGTTTCTGGTCGCCGAGGTGGGTGCCGACCGGGATGACCTGCCCGCCCGCTTCGCGCCACCCGGCGGCGGTCCCCCTGGGGTTCTGCCTGATCCAGTTCTCGCTGCGGACCCGCGGGCTCTCGACGCCGTCCGCCGCCTGCGCCCAGGCCAGGACCGCGTCCGCCTCGCCGCTGCTCATCCCCCGGTACAGCCGCAGGACTCCGGATGTCGCTGGCATGCTGTCCAACTGGACGAGGAGCCTGTTGGCGACGCCGCCCACGACGTCGCCGAGGGTGCGCTGGTTTCCCTTCTTCAGGCCCTTCAGGTCCTTCTTGGCGTTGACCAGCTGCTTCTTTCCGCCGGCCTGCTCCTCCCAGTACGACTGCTTGAGCATGTCGCCCGGGTTCTCGGGATACGTGATGCGCTGGACGGCCGGTGCGCCCGACGGCCGGTACGACGTGTCCGCGCGCCGCTGCACCGGCCGCCCCGCCATGACCTCGCGCGCCGTCGCCTCCGCCTCCCGCTCGAAACGGTCGGACGGGTCCGACACCTTCAGCCCGGCACCGTTGTCGGCCCCCGCGACGGGGCCCTGGCGCTGCTGGACGACATGGGTCAACTCATGGGCCAGCGTGTGCCGGTCGGCGCCGCCGTCACCGATGACGACATGGCTGCCGGAGGTGTAGGCGCGGGCGCCGACCTCGGCGGCGGAGGTCCTCGCGGCGGTGTCGTCATGGATCCGTACGTCGGAGAAGTCCGCGCCCAGCCGCTGCTCCATGTCGGCGCGCGTCACGTCGTCCAGCGGACGTCCCGGCGTGCGCAGCACGTCGTGCACGGCCGAGCGCTGCACCTCCGGCACCTCGGGCCCCTGCTCCTGCCGGTGCCCGCACCCCGCGCCGTGCCGGTGCTCCTCCTGCGCCCACGGATGCCCGGCCTCGCGCAGCATCTGCACGACAGCCGCGTTGCCCGCGCTGCCCTGCAAGCCCGGCCGCGCGGCCGCCGTCCTGCCGGCCGGGCTCGTTCCCGCCGGCTTCCGCTCGTCGCCGGTCCTGCCACTGCTCGGGGTTCGCACGGGTGCCTCGTCCTCCTCGTCGGCGTCCTGGACCTCCTGGATACAGGGACGCGGCCGGCCGCTTCGAGGTACGGACGGGCAGAAGCAGGGGAGCGATCGGGCAGCCGCCGGCCCCCCCGCCGGCCCGCCGCCGTCCCCCCCGCCGACCCCCCACCGTCCCCCCACCGGCCCGCCGCCGTCCCCCCGCCGGCCGACTCGTGATCCCGACCGGCAAGGCGCATGAGGCTCAACTCGTGTACAGCATCAGCCCGATGCCCACGACCATCAGACCCGCCGCCGCCACCCTCGGGCCCCCGAAGCGCTCCTTGAAGAGGACCGTGCCGATGGCCGCGCCGACGATGATCGAGGATTCGCGGAGGGCGGCGACCGGCGCGAGGGCGGCCTTGGTCTGGGCCCAGAGGACGAGGGCGTAGGCGGAGACGGAGAGGGCCGCGCCGAGGAGGCCGCTGAGGGCGTGGGGGCGGAGTTGGGGGAGGAGGGCGCGGCGACGGGTGGCGAGGGCGTAGGCCGGGACGGCGAGGCCCTCCAGGACCATCAGCCAGGCGATGTAGCCGAGTGGGGTGCCGGAGGCGCGGACGCCGACGCCGTCGACGACGGTGTAGGCGGCGATGGCGAGGCCCGTGGCGCCCGCCGCGAGGAGGGCGGGCCAGTCGGGGCGGGCGCCCTTGCCGCGGATGCCCCAGAGGGCGAGGCCGGTGAGGCCCGCGCAGGCGACGGCGACGCCCGCGAGCTGGGCGGGGTCGGGGATCTCGTGGACGAGGACGGCGGCCAGGACGGTCACGGCCAGCGGGGCCGTGCCGCGGGCGATCGGGTACATCTGGCCGAAGTCGCCGAGCGTGAACGACCGCATCAGCAGGGCCATGTAGCCGACGTGCAGCAGGGCCGAGGTCACCAGCCAGGGCCAGGCCCCGGCCGCCGGCATCGGCGTGAAACAGGCGGCGGCGGCGCCGAGGAGGGCGCCGCCGCCGGAGATCAGGGTGAAGGAGACCAGCTGGTCCTTGATGTGGTGGGCGATCGCGTTCCACGAGGCGTGCGTGACGGCCGCGATCAGCACCGCCACGGCCACCAGCGGCGTCACGCCGTGCGCTCGCGGACGTCGACGAGCCGGCCGCCCGCCCGCGTGATCAGCGACTTCGGATCGAGCGCGAACACGCTGTGCGGGGTGCCGGCCGCCGCCCACACCACCTCGTGGTCGAGCAGCCCGCGGTCGGCCAGGACCCGGGTGCGGGTGCGGTGCCCGAAGGGCGGGACGCCGCCGATCGCGTACCCGGTCGTCTCCCGGACCACCTTCGCGTCGGGGCGCGTCACCGCCGCCGCGCCCAGCTCCGCCCGTACCCGCTCCACGTCCACCCGCGACGAGCCGTCCATCAGGACCAGCACCGGCACCCCGTCCGCCGCGAAGACCAGCGACTTCACGATCTCCGACACCGCGCAGCCGATGGCATCGGCGGCCTGCTGCGCGGTGCGGGTCTCGTCCGGGAAGCGGCGCACCTCCACGTCGAGGCCCAACTCCCGGAGAGCGGCGGCGAACTGCGGATGGGCATCTGCGTGTGACGTCGTCATGGGCCCGCAGGCTAGCGGTACGTGTATGACGCACGCGACCGGGTTACGGTGCCGCTAGCCCGCGTTCAGGACCTGCGCCACGACCGGGCCCGCCGCCGTACCGCCGTGCCCGCCCTCCGACACGAAGGCCGCCGCCGCGAGGTCGTCCGCGAAGCCCGTGAACCAGGAGTCCGACACGGCCTGGTTGTCGACCTCCGCCGAGCCCGTCTTCGCGCCCTTGTCGCCGGCGGAGACGGAGGACATCACCCTGGTCGCGGTGCCGTACGGCGCGGTCGCCGCGAGCCGCATCACGTCCCGCAGTTGCCGCGCCACCGACAACGGCAGCCGCCGCTCGGCCTGCGCGAACTCGCGGTCGTCCACGCTCTTGGCGACGAGGTACGGCTGGCGGAACGTGCCGTCCTTCGCGGTCGCGGTGATCGACGCGATGTTCAGCGGGTTCATCTGGACCGTGCCCTGGCCGATGTACTGGGCCGCGGCCTCGCCGCCGGTCTCCTCCGGGATCGAGCCGTCGACCGAAAGGATGCCGGTCTTCCAGTCGAGCCCGATGCCGAAGACCTCCTTCGCCTCCTTGCCCAGGGCGGCGTCGTCGTGGACGTCGTCGATCTTCTTGATGAAGGCGGTGTTGCAGGACTTGGCGAAGCTCTTCCCGAACGGCGCGCCGTCCAGCGAGAAGTAGTCGAGGTTGTGGAAGGTCCGGCCGTTGTACATCGCCTCCCGCGGACACTCCGTCACCTCGTCCGCCTTCACCAGGCCCTTCTCAAGGAGCAGCGCCGCCGTGACGATCTTCAGCGTCGAACCCGGCATCTTCTTGCCCTCGAACGCCGCGTTGAACCCGTTCGCCGGGCTGTTCGCCACCGCCCGCACCGCGCCCGTCGACGGCTTGATCGCGACCACCGACGCCGTGCCGTACCGCTTCACCGCCTTCTCGGCCGCCGCCTGCACATCCGCGTCGATCGTCGTCTCCAGCCTGCCCGCCTCGCCCTTCGCGAGGGTCAGCAGCGTGGTGTCGGGCACGCTCTCCTGGCCCGAGTCGACGTACACCTCGATGCCCGGCTTGCCGCCGGACGTGGAGCCGTACCGCTCGCGCAGCTGGTCCAGGACCGGGCCGAGCGACGGGTACTTCTCCGCCGTCAGTTCCCGCCCCTTGTAGTCGACGGCCTTGATCTCGCCCGTCTTCGCGCCGCCCGTGCGGAGCGTCGCCGTCGCCGTCGTCAGCTTCGGGTGCAGCACGCCGGGCTTCCAGTCGACCAGCGGCCGGCCCGTCGTCTGCCCGCGCACCACGGTGAGCCGCGAGGAGTACGTCCAGGGCTTGGACACCCCTTCGTACGTGACGGTCGCCTTCACCGTGAACGGCACCGTCGCCCCGCTCGCCGGCCCCGGCGTGATCGACGCGGCGGAGACCTTCGCGTCCTCGCGGAAGCCGAGCAGGGCCGGGCCCGCGGCGACCGGATTGTTCGTCAGCTGCGCCGCCGTCTCCGACTCGCCCGTCGCCCAGGCCGCGAGGAAGTCCTTCGCGGTGGACGTGACCTCCTCGGGCGTGACCGGCCCGGACCGCTTCCCGTCGGTCCCGGACGCCGAGCGTGTGTCCGGACCCGAGCCGCCCGTAATCCCGTTCCAGAGGTTGTAACCCCCGTACCCCACCCCGCTCGCGACGACGACGAACACCCCGCCGACGATCGCGACCTTGGCACCACTGCGCATGACTGCGCCTCCTCCCCCAGGTATGGCCCCACCGGAACCCTACGAGGGAGGAGTGACGACCGCGACGGTCGTTACCGGAAAGCGACCAAGTCGCCGGTTTCCGTTGCGCGATCCGCTACACCCAGGTGTCGAGCCACATCCGGTTCCGCCACGCGTCCATCGGAATGGGCGTTCCGGTGTACAGCGGCCAGAAGTAAATGAAATTCCAGACGATGAGGAGAACGAGCACTCCCGCGCCCACCGCCCCGAAAGTCCGCCGCCTTTCCGAGGAACCCGGCGGTCCCACGATGGCCCCGACCATCATCGTCACCGCGAGACACAGGAACGGCACGAACACCACCGCGTAGAAAAAGAAAATGGTGCGTTCCTGATAGAGGAACCAGGGCACCCAGCCCGCCGCGATCCCGCACGCGATCGCGCCCGCGCGCCAGTCGCGCCGGAAGGCCCAGCGCCACAGGACGTAGAGGATCGCGAAGCAGGCCGCCCACCACAGCAGCGGCGTGCCGAGGGCGAGGACCTCCTGGGCGCACTTCTCGGTGGCGTTCGCCGGGCAGCCGGCGGTGCCGGGCGCGGGGGACTCGTAGAAGTAGGAGACCGGGCGGCCGAGGACGATCCAGCTCCACGGGTTGGACTGGTAGGTGTGCGGCGAGGTCAGGCCCACGTGGAACTTGTAGACCTCGGTCTCGTAGTGCCACAGGCTGCGCAGCCACTCCGGCAGCCAGCCCCAGGTGCCGCCCCCGCCGATCTTGTCCTGCTCCGCCGCCCAGTTCCGGAAGTAGCCCTTGTCGGTGACGATCCAGCCGGTCCAGGAGGCGATGTACGTGAGGATCGCGACCGGGACGACCGAGACGAAGGCGGGCAGGAGGTCGCGCCGGGCCACCGCCGCGTACGGGCGGAACGCGCCGGCCGTGCGGCGGGCGCCCAGGTCCCACAGGACCGTCATCAGGCCGAACGCGGCCATGATGTAGAGGCCGTTCCACTTGGTGCCGGCCGCCAGGCCCAGCATCACGCCCGCCGTCAGCCGCCACGGCCGCCAGCCGAGCCGCAGGGTCTCCGCGACGGAGGAGTCCGGCCGCAGCACCCCCTCCTCGTCCTCCGGCAGCGCGGCCGCGAGCCGGGCCCGCGCCCGGTCCCGGTCGATCAGCAGACAGCCGAACGCGGCCAGGACGAAGAACATCAGCACCTGGTCGAGCAGCGCGGTCCGGCTCATCACGAAGTGCAGGCCGTCCACCGTCAGCAGCAGACCCGCGACGCACCCCAGGAACGTCGAGCGGAACAGCCGCCGCCCGATCCGGCACAGCATCAGCACCGACAGCGTGCCGAGCAGCGCCACCATGAACCGCCAGCCCAGCGGCTCGAAGCCGATCAGCTCCTCGCCGAGGCCGATCACCCACTTGCCGACCGGCGGATGGACCACGTATCCCGGATCCGTCGGCACGAGCACCGAGCCCGGATCGGACAGGATCGTCTTGTCGATGTCCTTCGGCCAGGCGCCCTCGTAGCCCTGGTTGATCAGCGCCCAGGAGTCCTTGGCGTAGTAGGTCTCGTCGAATATCACCGCGTGCGGCTTGCCCAGGTGCCAGAACCGCAGCAGGCCCGCGACCAGCGCCACCAGCAGCGGGCCGCCCCAGGCGGCGAACCGCCACACCCGTTCGGCGGCCGCCGGCGGGATCCCGAACAGCGACCAGAGCCGCGGCGAGGGGCGGGTGTACGGCGGTACGAGCCGCTCCCGCAGGCCGATCGACAGCGGGCCGGCGGCCGGCGGCCGGTAGCCGAAGCGCCGCAGCCGCCGCTGCCAGGAAGAGGGTTCTGCCACGGTCGGCGCCATGGGGTGCGGACCCTCCAGGGCCTCGGGTGCGGTACTGGTCACCGCGCCATCGTAGGGAACGCGCCTGTGGGCGTCGCCTGTACGGGCCCTTACGGCCCCGTCCCTCCGCCCGGACCGGGCGATGGCAGTGGATGTCGGACCGGGCTGGGAGGATGAGAGACGTGACAGGAACGCTCGTACTCGCAGGTACCCCCATCGGCGACATCGCGGACGCCCCGCCCCGGCTCGCCACCGAGCTGGAGAACGCGGACATCGTGGCCGCCGAGGACACCCGCAGGCTGCGCGGACTCACCCGCGCCCTCGGCGTGCACACCAAGGGCCGGGTCGTCTCCTACTTCGAGGGCAACGAGACCGCGCGGACGCCCGAGCTGGTCGAGGCGCTGGCCGGCGGGGCGCGGGTGCTGCTCGTCACCGACGCCGGCATGCCGTCCGTGTCCGACCCCGGCTACCGCCTGGTCGCCGCCGCCGTCGAGCAGGACATCAAGGTCACCGCCGTGCCCGGCCCGTCCGCCGTTCTCACCGCGCTCGCGCTGTCCGGGCTGCCCGTGGACCGCTTCTGCTTCGAGGGCTTCCTGCCGAGGAAGGCGGGCGAGCGGCTCGGCCGGCTCCGCGAGGTCGCGGACGAGCGCAGGACCCTCGTCTACTTCGAGGCCCCGCACCGGCTCGACGACACGCTCGCCGCGATGGCCGAGGTCTTCGGCACGGACCGGCGGGCCGCCGTCTGCCGCGAGCTGACCAAGACGTACGAAGAGGTGAAGCGCGGCCCGCTCGGCGAGCTCGCGGAGTGGGCGAAGGACGGCGTACGGGGCGAGATCACGGTCGTCGTCGAGGGCGCCCCGGAGACCGGGCCGGCCGAGCTCGACGCCGAGGAACTGGTGCGCCGGGTGCGGGTGCGCGAGGAGGCGGGCGAGCGGCGCAAGGAGGCCATCGCGGCGGTGGCGGCCGAGGCCGGTATTCCCAAGCGCGAGGTGTTCGATGCGGTGGTCGCGGCAAAGAATGCGGCGGCGCCGGGCCCCGGAAACGGTAAAGGACTAATCTGAAAGGCAAAGCGGAACCCGGCGGCGGGCCCGCTCTCAGGGCCTTCGGGCAAGGAAACGCCAAAGCGCGTCCATGGTTCTTCCGGAGCTGATGCGTTCCGGCCCGAAAAGGCGTCCACTGGATCAGTGGAGAGGAGCTGGAATGAGTGAGATCACCGGCACCGGAACGCCGCCCGTCGCCCACGAGGTCGCGCACGAGGCGTACGCATTCGCGTGCATGAGGTGCGGTTACGGCTGGGAGCAGGCGTACGACATCGAGCACCACGTCGACGCCCGCGGCCACGAGTACGTCGTCTACAAGGCCGACGGCGCCCGCGTCCCGTCCCCGCTGTCCCGTCCCACCTGCATGAACTGCGGCAGCCATGTCGTACGGATCATGCGCGCGGGCCAGGTCTCGTCCGTGCTCGACACGATGGCCGCGGTCGAGCGCCACGGCCGCGGGGCCAGGGCGACGCGACCGGTGTCGATCGCAGGGCCCATCGGCCAGGAGCTGACCGAGGACGTCCCGGAGGGCCCGGCGGCGGACGAGGAAAAGCCCCCGGTACCCCACCACTGGCATCTTTCCGACCTTCTCCACCCCTTCCGCAAGAAGTAGCCGACGGCGGTATTCCTTCGCGGGTGAACTCATGGCCCTCGTACGATCGGGGCCATGAGTTCCAAGGACGCCCCGCCGCCGCTGCCCGAGCCCCTGCTGGTCCCGGTCGCGGACTCGCACACCCATCTCGACATGCAGTCCGGCACCGTCGAGGAGGCCCTCGTCAAGGCCGCCGCCGTCGGCGTCACGACCGTGGTCCAGGTGGGCTGCGACATCAAGGGCTCGCAGTGGGCCGCGGAGACCGCCGCCGCGCACGAGAACGTGCACGCGGCCGTCGCCCTGCACCCCAACGAGGCGCCCAGGATCGTCCTCGGCGATCCGGACGGCTGGTCCCGGCAGGGCGCCCGCCAGGCCGGCGGGGACGCGGCGCTCGACGACGCGCTCGCCGAGATCGACCGGCTGGCCGCCCTCCCGTACGTGCGCGCCGTCGGCGAGACCGGCCTCGACCACTTCCGCACCGGCCCCGAGGGCATGGCCGCGCAGGAGCGTTCCTTCCGCGCCCACATCGAGATCGCCAAGCGCCACGGCAAGGCCCTGGTCATCCACGACCGCGAGGCCCACGCCGACGTGCTGCGGGTCCTCGACGAGGAGGGCGCGCCCGAGCGGACGGTCTTCCACTGCTACTCCGGCGACGCCGAGATGGCCGAGATCTGCGCCGCCAAGGGCTACTACATGTCCTTCGCCGGCAACGTCACCTTCAAGAACGCCCAGCCGCTGCGCGACGCCCTCGCCGTCGCCCCGCTCGACCTGGTCCTCGTCGAGACGGACGCCCCCTTCCTCACCCCGGCGCCCTACCGGGGCCGCCCCAACGCCCCGTACCTGATCCCGGTCACCGTCCGCGCCATGGCGGCGGTCCGCGGGATCGGCGAGGAGGAGCTGGCGGCGGCGATCGCGGTGAACACGGCCCGCGCGTTCGACTACTGAGCCCCGGACCACCGGGCGACCCGAGCCGTCGGTCACCGATCCATAACGGTTACGTGTCGTAGTCGGAGTGTCGTGGAGAGTGACCGGCCGCGCGGCTAGGGTCCCGGCCTCGTGAACACTCCCCAGGGTCACCGGGCCGGCGGCGCCCGGCGCCGCAAGGCCGCCCCGCCCGCCGCCGAGGGTCTGCGCCGGATCGTCCCGCAGGCCCTCGTCGTGGCCTTCCTCGCCGGCGGCACCAGCGCCTTCGTCGCCAACGACAAGGCCGTCCGGCTCTCCGTCGACGGCGTCCCGCGCACCCTGCACACCTTCGCCGACGACGTCGACGAGCTGCTCGCCGCCGAGGACCTGGCGGTCGGCGAGCACGACATCGTCGCCCCCGCCCCGGGCGCCGACCTCGTCAGCGGCGACGAGGTCGTCGTCCGCTACGGCCGCCCCGTCGCCCTCACCCTCGACGGGCAGCGCCGCCAGGTGTGGACGACGGCCAGGACCGTGGACGGCGCCCTGCGCCAGCTCGGGGTGCGGGCCGAGGGGGCGTACCTGTCCGTCTCCCGCGGCGCGCCGATCTCCCGGCAGGGCCTGGCGCTCGACGTGCGCACCGAGCGCGCGGTCACCTTCCTCGCCGACGGCCACGAGCGGACCGTACGCACCAACGCGGCCACCGTCCGCGAGGCCGTCGAGGAGGCCGGGCTCACCCTCGCGGGCCAGGACACCACCTCCGTGCCGCTCGACTCCTTCCCGCGCGACGGCCAGACGATCACCGTGCTGCGGATCACCGGCGGCCAGGAGATCCGCGAGGAGCCCGTCCCGTACGCCGTCGAGCAGACCCCCGACCCGGAGTTGTTCGCGGGCACCGAGCTCGTCGAGCAGCCGGGCGTGCCGGGCGTGCGCCGGGTGACGTACGCCCTGCGGACGGTCAACGGGGTGCGGCAGCGGCCGCGCCGGATCGCCGAGGAGACCGTGCGCGAGCCGGTCACCCAGAAGGTGCGGGTCGGCACCCGCCCGCTGCCCGGCTCCGTCGCCGGAGCCGACGGCCTGAACTGGGCCGCGCTCGCCGCCTGCGAGTCGGGCGGCCGGCCCGGCGCCGTCGACCCGTCGGGGACGTACGGGGGGCTCTACCAGTTCGACCCCGGCACCTGGCGCGCCCTCGGCGGCAGCGGCGTGGCGCAGGAGGCGACGGCGGCGGAGCAGACGTTCCGGGCGAAGAAGCTGTACGTGACGCGGGGCGCGAGCCCGTGGCCGCACTGCGGGCGCAGGCTCTACAAGTGACGGCGTCGGGGCGGTGAGCCGTGTATCGGGCGCACGGGCGCCCCGTACGCTGTACCGGTGAGCACCACCACCGGCCCCGACAGCCCCGACGCCCTCCTCGGCCCCGCCGACATCCGTGAGCTGGCCGCCGCCCTCGGCGTCCGCCCCACGAAGCAGAAGGGCCAGAACTTCGTCATCGACGCCAACACCGTGCGGCGGATCGTCCGCACGGCCGAGGTGCGCCCGGACGACGTGGTGGTGGAGGTGGGCCCCGGGCTCGGCTCCCTCACCCTCGCGCTCCTGGAGGCCGCGGACCGGGTGACGGCCGTCGAGATCGACGACGTCCTCGCCGCGGCGCTGCCGTCGACGATCGCCGCGCGCATGCCGCAGAAGAAGGACCGCTTCGCGCTGGTCCACTCCGACGCCATGCACGTCGAGGAGCTGCCGGGCCCGCCGCCCACCGCGCTCGTCGCGAACCTGCCGTACAACGTCGCCGTCCCGGTCCTGCTGCACATGCTGGACCGCTTCCCGACCATCGAGCGGACCCTCGTCATGGTGCAGGCGGAGGTCGCGGACCGGCTCGCGGCCCGGCCGGGCAACAAGGTGTACGGCGTGCCGTCGGTGAAGGCGAACTGGTACGCGGAGGTCAAGCGGGCCGGCGCCATCGGCCGCAACGTCTTCTGGCCCGCGCCCAACGTCGACTCCGGACTCGTCTCGCTGGTCCGGCGCACCGAGCCGATCGCCACGACCGCGGCCAAGAAGGACGTCTTCGCGGTCGTCGACGCGGCCTTCGCGCAGCGCCGCAAGACCCTGCGGGCCGCGCTCGCGACCTGGGCGGGCTCGCCGGCGGCGGCCGAGGAGGCGCTGGTGGCGGCCGGGATCTCGCCGCAGGCGCGGGGCGAGGCGCTGACCGTGGAGGAGTTCGCCCGGATCGCCGAGAACAAGCCCGTCCAGGGGGAGCAGAAGTGAGCGTGACCGTACGGGTTCCGGCGAAGGTCAACGTCCAGCTGGCGGTCGGCGGCGCCCGGCCCGACGGCTTCCACGACCTGGCCAACGTCTTCCTCGCCGTGTCGCTGTACGACGAGGTCACGGCGACCCCGGCCGGCTCCGGCGAGCTGACGGTCACCTGCGAGGGCCCGGACGCCGACAAGGTGCCGCTCGACCGCACCAACCTGGCCGCGCGGGCCGCCGAACTGCTCGCCGCCCGGCACGGCATCGCGCCCGACGTGCACCTGCACATCGTCAAGGACATCCCGGTCGCCGGCGGCATGGCCGGCGGCAGCGCCGACGGCGCGGGCGCGCTGCTCGCCTGCGACGCGCTGTGGGGCCTGAACACCCCGCACGCCGAACTCCTCGACATCTGCGCCGAGCTGGGCTCCGACGTGCCGTTCAGCCTGGTCGGCGGCGCGGCGCTCGGGGTCGGGCGCGGTGAGCGGCTGACCGGGCTGCCGGTCGGCGGCACCTTCCACTGGGTGTTCGCGGTCGCCGACGGCGGTCTTTCGACGCCGGCGGTGTACGGCGAGTTCGACCGCCTGAACGAGGGCGTGGCCGTGCCGGAGCCGGTCGCCTCGCCCGCGCTGCTCGAAGCGCTGCGCACCGGTGACGCCACCTCCCTCGCCGGCGCCCTCGCCAACGACCTCCAGCCCTCCGCGCTGTCCCTGCGGCCCTCGCTCGCCGCCACCCTGACGGCGGGCACGGAGGCGGGCGCGCTCGCGGGCCTGGTCTCCGGCTCGGGGCCGACGACGGCGTTCCTGGTGAAGGACGCGGAGGCCGCCGAGGCGGTCGCCGCGGCCCTGGTCGCCTCCGGCACCTGCCGGACCGCCCGGGTGGCGACCGCCCCGGCGGCCGGGGCGACCGTACTGGCCTGAGTGACTGCTTGAGCGGCCGCTCGTCCTGAGCGGCTGCCTGCTCTGAGCGGCTGCTTCTCCCGAGCGGCTACTTGTCCCGAGCGGCTACTTGTCCTGGGAGATGCGGGCGAGGAGCAGGTTCGGGTCCGGGTCCGGCTTCGTGAAGTAGGCGGCGCTGTTCACGTAGACCGTCTTGCCGTCGACCGCCACGGAGGTCGGGTTCTGCAGCCCGTCCGCGGCGGTCAGGACGGCCTTGTGGGTGCCGTCGGCGCGTACGAGGTCGAGCTCGTTCAGCAGGATCCGGGCGGCGAGCACGGTGTCGCCGTGCCCGGTGAACGCGAAGTCGTCCACGCCCTCCAGGCCGGTCGCCCGGGTCTGGACCGGTCCGGCGCCCCGGTCCGGGTCGGGCCCGATCGGGATGCGCAGCAGCGTGCCCCGGTCGGTGTTGGTCACCCACACCGCGCCGTCGTGCAGCTTCAGCCCGTTGGCGCCGAAGCCGTTCGGGGCCGACGGCAGCAGCTCGGTGCCGGACGCCCACACCCTGGGCTTCGGGTCGTCGAGCGACAGGCTCCAGACCCGCCCGAGCACCGAGTCGGCGGCGTAGAGGGTGCCGCACTCCTCGTCGATCGCGATGCCGTTGGGCAGCGAGTTGGCGGGGAGCTTGGCGATCTGCTCGGGCGCGCTGCCGTCGGGTGCGATGCGCCAGATGCCGGTCTCGGCCGTGCCGGTGGCGTAGGCGACGTACAGGACGCCGTCGTGCGTGCGGGCGATGCCGGTGGCGATCGCCGCCCCGATGTTCGGCGTCTGCGGGTTCGCGACCGGCGGCAGCTGGGCGAGAATCTCCGTGTGGCCGGACAGGTCGACGCGGGCGACCTGCCCGGCGAAGGCGAAGGTCACGTCGGCGGAGCCGTCGGGCTCCAGGGCGATGTTCTCGGGCGTCTGGCCCTTGGCGAAGTCGAAGTGGGCGAGGATGCCCGGATCCGACACGGTCGGATCACCGGCCGTCGCGGGCGCGGCGGGCGCGGGCCCGGCGGCGAGCACGCCGAGCGCGGCGGTGCCGACGGCGAGGGCGGCGAGGCGGGGAAGACGGGGCATGGGCTTCTCCTTGGAGGGGTGCGACACCTCATGAAGATGGCGGCCCGCCAGGTGCCGGAAGGCGCAGCCGGGGCCGTGGGGTCGCCCGCGCGGCCGACCGCTGCCCGCCATCCGTACTCACCCCCCCGCCGCTGCTCGCGCTGCACGAGCGATACGGCTGGGGCGCTTCGCCGGGCTCGTCGCGGGCGCGGTCGTGGTGGACGTGCTGCGGTTCGCGGCCGGCGTGCCGTACGCCGAGTTCCTCGACTTCGCCCTCGTCCGGCCGGCGATCCACCAGCTCGGCTTCCTGCGCGCCGACGGCATGATCCGCCGCCCCGCCCGGGCCACACGGCCACACTCGTGGCGGTCCGCGTGACCGCACCGGCCGCGGTCGCGCCGGCGCCGGCGGGCTGGTTCCCGGTGGAGCGGGCCGGGCGGGTCCGAGGGGGCGCTCCCGCACCCCTCCCGCCCGTCTACCCTGGAATGTCGAGCGATCCCCCCGTACAGGAGTGAAATGGCCGTCAATCTGGTCAATGTCGAGTCCGTCAGCAAGGTGTACGGCACCCGTGCGCTGCTCGACGGGGTCTCCCTCGGCGTCTCCGAAGGGGACCGGATCGGGGTCGTCGGGCGGAACGGCGACGGGAAGACCACGCTGATCCGGATGCTCGCCAAGCTGGAGGAGGCGGACAGCGGGCGGGTCACGCACAGCGGCGGGCTGCGGCTCGGGGTGCTGACGCAGCACGACTCGCTGGACCCGGCGGCGACGATCCGGCACGAGGTGATCGGCGTGATGGCCGACCACGAGTGGGCGGGCAGCGCCAAGATCCGGGACGTGCTGACCGGGCTGTTCGGCGGGCTGGACCTGCCGGGGTTCGAGAAGGGCCTGGACACGGTCATCGGGCCGCTGTCCGGTGGCGAGCGGCGCCGGATCGCGCTCGCCAAGCTGCTCATCGAGGACCAGGACCTGATCGTCCTCGACGAGCCCACCAACCACCTCGACGTCGAGGGCATCGCCTGGCTCGCCCAGCACCTGCGCAACCGGCGCTCGGCGCTGGTCTGCGTCACCCACGACCGCTGGTTCCTCGACCAGGTCTGCACCCGCATGTGGGACGTGCAGCGCGGCACGGTGTACGAGTACGAGGGCGGCTACTCCGACTACGTCTTCGCGCGCGCCGAGCGCGAGCGGATCGCCGCGACCGAGGAGGTCAAGCGGCAGAACCTGGTCCGCAAGGAGCTGGCCTGGCTGCGCCGCGGCGCCCCGGCCCGCACGTCGAAGCCGCGCTTCCGGATCGAGGCGGCGAACGCCCTGATCGCGGACGTGCCGGAGCCCCGCGACACCAGCGAGCTGATGAAGTTCGCCAACGCCCGGCTCGGCAAGACCGTCTTCGACCTGGAGGACGTGGCCGTCACCGCCGGCCCGAAGGTGCTGCTCAAGCACCTCACCTGGCAGCTCGGCCCCGGCGACCGCATCGGCCTGGTCGGCGTCAACGGCGCCGGCAAGACCTCGCTCCTCCGTGCCCTCGCCGAAGCCGCCGTCTCCGAGGGCGACAAGCAGCCGGCCGAGGGAAAGATCGTCGTCGGCAAGACCGTGCGGCTCGCCTACCTCTCCCAGGACGTCACCGAGCTGCCCGCCGAGCTGCGCGTCCTGGAGGCCGTGCAGCAGATCCGCGACCGCGTCGACCTCGGCAAGGGCCGGGAGCTGAGCGCCGGGCAGCTGTGCGAGCAGTTCGGCTTCGGCAAGGACAAGCAGTGGACGCCGGTCGGCGACCTCTCCGGCGGCGAGCGGCGCCGGCTCCAGCTGCTCCGGCTCCTCATGGACGAGCCCAACGTGCTCTTCCTCGACGAGCCCACCAACGACCTCGACATCGAGACCCTCACCCAGCTGGAGGACCTCCTCGACGGCTGGCCCGGCTCGATGATCGTCATCTCCCACGACCGCTTCTTCATCGAGCGCACCACCGACCGCGTCCTCGCGCTGCTCGGCGACAAGACGCTGCGGATGCTGCCGCGCGGCATCGACGAGTACCTGGAGCGGCGCCAGCGGATGATCGAGGCCGCCACCCCGGCCCCGGCGCCCGCCGCGGCGCCGAAGGCCGGAGTGTCCGCCGCCGACGCGCGCGCCGCGAAGAAGGAGCTGCAGAAGGTCGAGCGGCAGCTCGACAAGGTCTCCGAGAAGGAGACCAAACTGCACGCCCAAATCGCCGAGAACGCCACGGACTTCGAGAAGGTGGCCAAGCTGGACGCCGAGCTCCGGGAACTCGCGGGGGAGCGGGAAGAGTTGGAGATGCGGTGGCTGGAACTCGCCGAGGACGCGTAGAGAAGTCGTAGAGGACGCGTAACGAGGGCATCACGGGCCGGTCCTCCCTTGGGTACAAGGGACGGACCGGTCTCTTTTGCGCCATCAGGTGAGTGGTAGAAAGAAAACCCGCTCACTTTCAAGGGGGAAGCGCTGATGACCCAGCCGCCGAGCAACCAGCCGCCGCCGCAGGGATTCGGCGCACCCGACCCGGACCCGCGCCTCGGACAGGGCGTGCCGCCGCAGGCCCCGGCCACGCCGCCGATGCCGCCGCAGGCGCCGGCCGCGCCGCCGATGCCGCCGCAGGCCCCGGCCGCGCCGCCCATGCCGCCGACCGTGCCCCAGACCCCGCAGGCCCAGCCCGGACCGTACGGCTACCCGCAGCAGCCGCAGCAGCCGCAGTCCGGCTCGTACGGCTACCCGCAGCAGCCCCCGCAGCAGCCGCAGTCCGGCCCGTACGGCTATCCGCAGCAGCCGGGCCCGTACGGCCAGCAGCCCGGCCCCTACGGCCAGCAGCCGAATCCTTACGGCGGTTACCCGACCGCCCCGATGCCCGGCGCGCCCGCGCCCGGCGGCGGTGGCGGCAAGAACCCCTTCCAGGGCAAGCCCGGCGTCATCATCGCCGCGGCCGCCGCCGCGCTGCTCGTCATCGGCGGCGGCGCCTGGTTCGCGTTCAGCGGCGGCGGCAACGAGGACCCGGTCGCCAAGCCCACCAACTCCACCACCGCCACGCCCAAGCCGACCGAGTCCGTCGACAAGGGCGACGGCAAGGGCGACGGCGGCGATGGCGGCGAGGACGACCTCAACGCCGGCCGCAAGCCCGGCGAGGCGAAGGTCAACTGGCTGCTGAAGAACAACGTCGACCTGCCGCGCAACGGCGCCGACGTCTTCGGCCCGTGGATCGTCGGCGACACCGTCGTCAAGGGCATGTTCAAGGGCGTCGACGGCTACAGCCTGGCCGACGGCTCCCCCAAGTGGCACCTCGACCTGCCGTTCAAGCTGTGCGCCGCGCCGCCGGAGCCGGGCGCGAACGGTGCCATGGTCTTCGGCTACGAGGAGAACGCCAAGGACGGTGCCAAGTGCACCGAGCTGCAGCAGGTGGACCTCACCACCGGTAAGGCCGGCTGGAAGAAGTCCGTCCCCAAGGGCACCGGCTTCTTCTCCTTCTCCGACAACACCCTCGCCATCAGCGGGAACACGGTGACCGCGGCCGGCACCAGCAGCGCCTACGGCTTCTCCCTCGCCGACGGCAAGCAGCTCTTCGGCTACGCCGCCGGCTCCTCCGACCAGTGCAAGCCCATCGCGTTCGCCGGTGGCGTCAAGCTGATCGCCGCCATGAAGTGCCCCTCGGGCGACGTGAACAAGGAACAGCAGGCGGTCAGCGAAATCGACCCGGTCACCGGCAAGGCCAAGTGGACCTTCAAGCTGAAGGAGACCTGGGAGGTCGACCGGGTCTACTCGGTCAACCCGCTGGTCATCTCGGCCACCCAGCGCGACGAGAAGAAGTGGAGCGTCTTCGCGCTCAACGCCAACGGCTCGCTGCGCTCCCAGATCCAGGGCGGCGCCAACGACAAGTTCGCCCCGCGCTGCGGCGGCACCTTCGTCATCTTCGGCAAGAACCTCCAGGGCTGCACCGGTGTCGCCGCCGACGCGAACACCTTCTACATGGCCACCGACGCCTCCTACGGCACGTCCAACGAGGTCGTCGCCTTCGACCTCAACACCGGCAAGCAGAAGTGGCGTTCCAAGGCCCCTGCCGAGCAGCAGATGACGCCGCTGCGCATGGAGGGCTCGGACGTGCTGCTCTACGTCCAGCCGAAGTTCGACAAGGGCGGCGCGGTCGCGACCCTCGCCCCGACGGGCGGCGCGCCGAAGGTGGTGCTCCAGCACCAGGTCGCCACGGCCGAGATCGAGAGCTCCTTCTACGACGCCGGGTACGCCTACTCCAACGGCACCTTCGTGATCGCGGCCGGCCGGGTCTCCGCCGCCAACGACCAGGAGGAGAAGGAGACGAAGACGATGATGGCCTACGGCAAGTGACGCACCGCGCCCTTCCCTCCTTCCTTCTCCCTGAGGTACGAATGCCATGACGCAGCCGCCACCCCCGCCGAACCAGCCCCCGGGGCCGCCCCCGGGCGGCTTCGGTGCGCCGCAGGACCCCCCGCCGGGCGGGTTCGGCGCGCCGATGCCGCAGCAGCCGCCGCAGCCTCCGCAGCAGTCGCCGTACGGCTATCCGCAGCAGCCGCCGCAGCCTCCGTACCAGCAGCCGCAGTACCCGCAGCCGCCGACCGTTCCGCAGCCCCAGGCGCCGCAGTACGGCTACCAGCAGCCGTACCCGCAGGCTCCGCCCCCGCCCGTGCCCGGTGGCTCCGGCGGCGGGAAGAAGCTGTCGGCGCAGATGCAGATCGTCATCGCGGCGGTCGTCGCGGTCGTGCTGCTGATCGGCGGCGGCCTCTGGTACGCCAACTCCGGCGGCGGTGAGAAGGGCGACGACGCCAAGGGCACGTCGGGTGCCGCGAGCGGCGGCAAGGACGGCGGTCAGGACGGCGGTAAGGACGGCGGCGGTGTCGGCGGGGACGGCAAGGAGAAGGCCCCGGCCGACCCGAAGTCCAAGCTCACCCTCCAGGTCGCGGTGCCCGCGGTCGGAGACGTCACCGACGTCTCCGGCTCCTGGATCACCGACAAGGCGTACGTGAAGACGGGCGTCAACTCGGTCGTCGGCTACGACCTCGACAAGGGCACGGTCCTGTGGACGCTGCCGCTGACCGGCCAGGTCTGCGGCGCCTCGCGCCACATGACGACCGACTTCAAGGTGCCGATCCTCTTCGAGGCCACCAAGCGGGTCGCGCCGCGCTACTACCAGCCGTGCACCGAGGTCGGCCTGGTCGACCTCACCACCGGCAAGCTGGTGTGGACCGCCTCGCTCCCCCTCGGCAGCAAGAAGGCCTCCTTCTCCGAGGTCACCCTGTCCGGCCAGACCGTCGCGGCCGGCGGCCTCGACGGCGGCGCCGCCTTCAACCTGGCCAACGGCAACCCGCGCTGGAAGCCGCAGGCCAACGCGGAGGAGTGTGAGGACCTTGGTTACGGCGGCGGCGAGGGCCTCGTCGCGGTGCGCAAGTGCGGCTCGTACGACGACCCGACGGTCACCGTCCAGAACCTCAACCCGTTGACCGGCGCGCCGATCTCGCAGTTCAAGATGCCCACGGGCGTCGACTACGCGGCGATCGTGTCCACCAAGCCGCTGGTCGTCGCGGCCGACGTCAACGACGCGGCCGGTGACGGCAGCGGCATCTCGGACTTCTTCTCCATCGACGAGAAGACCGGCAAGCTCAAGGCCAAGATCACGGCGGACTCGGACCACTACGCGGGCCGTTGCCGCTCGACCCACGTCGAGGGCTGCACGATGCTGGCGGTCGGCAACAACCGCCTGTACGTGCCCACCGAGGAGCACGAGGGCAGCACCGGCGAGTACGGCGACGAGACCAACGAGATCGTCGCCTTCGACCTGAACACCGGCCAGACGCTGCCCGCGAAGGCCGACGCCGGCGACAAGTACACGCTGATCCCGCTGCGCATGGACGGCGGCGACCTCATCGCGTACAAGGTCCCGCCGTACGACAAGGGCGGCCAGATCGTCTCCATCAACGGCGGCACGATGAAGTCGACGCTCCTGATGGAGAACCCGGCCGACAAGACGACCCGCGACGCGGAGACGAGCTTCAGCTCGACCGGTGCCGAGTACCTCTACGGCGGCGGCCACTTCTTCATCGCCGACACACTGGTCAGCAAGACCACGTCCGCGTACGGCAAGCAGTACCTGGCGCTCGGCTTCGCCACCGCGGGCTGATCGCCTGTCGATCACCTGCCGATCGCCGACCGGTCGTCAACACGACCGCACCGAGGGCCCCTCCGGGACGGAGGGGCCCTCGGTGTTTTCGCGCGATTGGGGCAAAGCGGGGCGGGGGAGTGTGTAGCTTGCCGGGGCAGGGCGGAGGCCGGGGGACGGCCTGGCCCGGGAGGGGGACGACGATGGGGGTTCGGCTCATGGTGGTCGACGACCACCGACTGCACGCGGAGGCGCTGGCCTCGGCGCTGAAGCTGCGCGGGCACCGGGTGCTCGCCGCGGCCGCGCCGGTGGCCGGGGCCGCGGAGCTGGTGGTGAGCCGGGCACCGGAGGTCTGCCTCCTCGGGACG
The DNA here is from genome assembly GCF_053601115.1 of Streptomyces sp. NPDC004788. Classification (NCBI taxonomy): domain Bacteria; kingdom Bacillati; phylum Actinomycetota; class Actinomycetes; order Kitasatosporales; family Streptomycetaceae; genus Streptomyces; species Streptomyces sp. NPDC004788. The sequence continues at coordinate 6,735 of NZ_JBSGBF010000065.1, read as the reverse complement.
TCGGCGCCCGCCGAGCCGGGCGTCTTCGACCCCGTCGTACGGATCAAGCGCGAGCGCCCGCAGATCGCCGTCGTCGTGCTCGGCCCGGTCCCCTCGCCGCGCGGCATCGCCGCCGCCTTCGCCGCCGGGGCGTCCGGCTACGTGCGGCACGACGAACGCATCGAGGGCGTCGAGCGCGCCCTGGTGAAGGCCCGGGCCGGCGAGGCGGCCGTGGCGCCGCAGCTCATCCAGAGCGCCTTCGCCGAGCTGCTCGACCCGGCCGCGCAGCCCGACGACGAGGGGCTCCGGCTGCTCCGGCTGCTCACCCCGCGGGAGGCCGAGGTCCTGGTCCGGGTCGCGGAGGGCGAGGACACCCGGGTGATCGCGGCGGGCATGGCGATCGCGCCCAGCACCGCCCGGACGCATGTGCAGCGGGTCCTGATGAAGCTGGGTGTGGGCTCGCGCCTGGAGGCGGCGGCGCTGGCGGCGCGGACGGGGCTGCTCGACCGGGTGCCGGCGCAGCGCGGGTAGCGCGTACTGCCTATGGGTGGTCGATCGTGGCTGCCTGTTGCGTACTGATGTTTGGTTGTGGTTTTTTATGGGAGGTTCTGTTCACTGGAGGCCGAGGGAGCCGTCCACCGTGCACGTGAAGAAGACCGTCACCCGGCTCGCCGACGGGCGCGAGCTCATCTACTTCGACGCACACGACAGCGGCGGCCGCGAGGCCGTCGACCGCCGGCCCCTCGAACCCGTCGTCTCCGCGTCCGGGATCCGCTACGACCCGCTGCTCGACGAGTTCGTCGCCATCGCCTCCCACCGGCAGGGCCGCATCTACCACCCACCGGCCGACAGCTGCCCGCTCTGCCCCTCCACCGGGCAGTGGCAGAGCGAGATCCCGGCCGCGGAGTACGAGGTCGCCGTCTTCGAGAACCGGTTCCCCTCGCTGTCGGGCGAACACGGGCGCTGCGAGGTCGTCTGCTTCACCTCCGACCACACCGCGTCCTTCGCCGACCTGACCGAGGAGCGCGCCGCCCTCGTCCTCGCCGCCTGGACCGACCGCACCGCAGAGCTCTCCGCCCGGCCGGGCGTCGAACAGGTCTACTGCTTCGAGAACCGCGGCGCCGAGATCGGCGTCACCCTCGCCCACCCCCACGGGCAGATCTACGCCTTCCCGTTCACCGCGCCCCGCACCGCCACCATGCTCCGCAACGCCGTCGCGCACCGCGCCCACACCCGGCGCAACCTCTTCGACGACCTCGTCGAACGCGAACGGAACGACGAGCGGGTCGTGCTCGCCGGCGAGCACTGGACCGCCTTCGTGCCCTACGCCGCCCGCTGGCCGTACGAGGTCCACCTCTACCCGCACCGGCGGGCGGCCGACCTCACCGCGCTCGACGACGCCGCCCGCGCCGAGCTCCCCCGGCTCTACCTGGAGCTGCTGCGGCGCTTCGACCGCCTCTTCGGCACCGACGCCCCGCCCACCCCGTACATCGCCGCCTGGCACCAGGCGCCGGCCACCGAGGACCGCGACGAGTTCGCGCTGCACCTGGAGCTTTTCACCGTCCGCCGGGCCTCTGGCAAGCTGAAGTACCTCGCGGGCACCGAATCCGGCATGGGCGCGTTCATGAACGACGTCTCGCCGGAGTCCGCGGCCGACAGACTCCGAGAGGTGGCAAGCAGTTGAGTAAGTACCTGGTGACGGGCGGGGCCGGCTATGTGGGCAGCACGGTCGCCGCCCACCTCCTGGAGGCGGGGCACGAGGTCACCGTCCTCGACGACCTCTCCACCGGTTTCCGCGCGGGCGTCCCCGCCGGTGCCGCCTTCATCGAGGGCCGCATCCAGGACGCCGCCAAGTGGCTGGACTCCTCCTACGACGGCGTCCTCCACTTCGCCGCCTTCTCCCAGGTCGGCGAGTCCGTCGCCAAGCCCGAGAAGTACTGGGACAACAACGTCGCCGGCACGATGGCGCTCATCGCCGCCATGCGCGAGGCCGGCGTCCGCCGTCTCGTGTTCTCGTCCACCGCCGCCACCTACGGCGAGCCCGAGACCGTCCCGATCACCGAGTCCGCGCCCACCGCGCCGACCAACCCCTACGGCGCCACCAAGCTCGCCGTCGACCACATGATCACGGGCGAGTGCGCCGCCCACGGCCTCGCCGCCGTCTCGCTGCGCTACTTCAACGTCGCCGGCGCCTACAAGGAGTGCGGCGAGCGCCACGACCCCGAGTCCCACCTCATCCCGCTGGTGCTCCAGGTGGCCCTCGGTAAGCGCGACGCGATCAACGTCTACGGCGACGACTACCCGACCCCCGACGGCACCTGCGTCCGCGACTACATCCACGTCGCCGACCTCGCCGAGGCCCACCTGCGCGCCCTCGACGCCATGACCCCGGGCGAGCACCTCATCTGCAACCTCGGCAACGGCAACGGCTTCTCCGTCCGCGAGGTCGTCGAGACCGTCCGCAAGGTCACCGGCCACCCCGTCCCCGAGGTCATGGCGGAGCGCCGCGCCGGCGACCCCGCCGTCCTCGTCGCCTCCGCCGACGCCGCCCGCGAGCGGCTCGGCTGGACGCCGTCCCGGCCCGACCTGGCCGACATCGTCTCGGACGCCTGGGCCTTCGCCCGGAAGAAGGAAGAGGAGAACCAGCGAGGATGAGTGGTGTCGCGGCGGAGTTCGGTGAGCTGTACGGGCACGCTCCCGACGGGGTCTGGGCCGCTCCCGGGCGGGTCAACCTGATCGGCGAGTACACCGACTTCAACGAGGGCTTCGTGCTCCCGCTGGCTCTGCCGCACACCGCCGTGGCCGCGGTGTCCCGTCGCGACGACGGGGTCCTGCGGCTGCACTCCCGCGACGTCGAGGGCGGCGTGGTCGAGCTCGCCGTGGACGCCCTGAAGCCCGGCGGCGTCGAGGGCTGGGCCGCGTACCCCGCCGGCGTGGTCTGGGCGCTGCGCGACGCCGGGCACCCGGTGGGCGGCGCCGACGTGCACCTGGCGTCCACCGTGCCGGCGGGCGCCGGGCTCTCCTCGTCGGCCGCCCTGGAGGTGGTCACGGCGCTCGCCCTGAACGACCTGTACGGGCTCGGCCTCGACCGGCCGCGGCTGGCCCAGCTCGCCCAGCGCGCCGAGAACGCCTTCGTCGGCGTGCCGTGCGGCGTCATGGACCAGATGGCCTCCGCGTGCGCCGAGGAGGGGCACGCCCTGTTCCTCGACACCCGTGACCTGTCGTACCGTCAGGTGCCCTTCGACCTGGCCGCCGCCGGACTGCGGCTGCTCGTCGTCGACACCCGCGTGAAGCACGCGCTCGGGGACGGCGCGTACGCGGAGCGGCGCGCCGGGTGCGAAGCGGGTGCGCGGGCGCTCGGCGTGCGCGCGCTGCGCGAGGTGAGTGCCGCGCACCTGCCTGACGCGCTCGGGCGTTTGAGCGACGAAACGGTTCGTCGCTATGTCCGGCACGTCGTTTCGGACAACGACCGGGTGGAGCGGACCATCGCACTGCTCGACGCCGGGGGCGACATGCGGGCGGTCGGCGCGCTGCTCGTCGAGGGGCACGCGTCCCTGCGCGACGATCTGCGGGTCTCCTGCCCGGAGCTGGACCTCGCGGTCTCGGCGGCGGTGGGGGCGGGGGCGCTGGGGGCGCGGATGACGGGGGGCGGGTTCGGGGGGTCCGCGGTGGTGCTGGTCCCGGCCGGTGCCGCCGATTCCGTTGCCGATGCGGTGCGGGGTGCGTTCCGTGGGGCCGGCTACGGCGAGCCCGGCGTCTTCGCCGCCGTGCCGTCGGCGGGGGCGCGGCGGCTGGTGTGACGCGGGAGCCGCTCCGGTGACCGCGTTCGGGACTGCATGATTTACGGCGCGGAGCTCGTTCGTCGAGAAGTGAAGCCCCTTGTTTCCGCGCCACACATCACGCTTTACGTCCCGAACGCGGTCCCCTGCACGGCCCCCGCTCCCGTTCGGTTCACGCCTTTCCGCGTTTTCCCTTCGGCAGTGGTGGGCTGCTTGTACTTTGGTCGCAGCACCGGTGGGGGCCGGTGCTGATCTCAGGGGTATCGAGACCCGCCGGGTACGGCGCCCGGGGCGGGGTAACTGTCATCCACGGCGGCGGCCGTGCGACCGGCGGTTCCTGTCCCCGGCGTCGTGCCCGCGCCGGGCCGTTCCTCGACCAGTTGGGGGTGTCCGTGGCCCGTATCCGGGTTCTGGTGGTGGACGACCATCGTGTCTTCGCCGAGTCGCTGGCCGCCGCTCTGGCCGCTGAGCCCGATGTCGAGGTCGCGGCGGCGGGGAGCGGGCCCGCCGCCCTGCGCTGCCTGGACCGGGCCGCCGGTGAGGGGCGGAGGTTCGACGTCGTGCTGCTCGACGGTGATCTGGACGGCGACGGCGTTCCTCTGGTGGCCCGGCTGCGGGAGGGGCGGCCGCAGCTGCGTGTCGTGGTGGTCGCCGAGAAGGACGACGCCCACCGGGCCGCGCTGGCCCTTCAGGCCGGGGCCTGGGGCTGGGTCGCCAAGGACTGCTCGCTGCAGCGGCTCCTCGCGGTCGTACGAGGGGTGCTGCGGGACGAGACGCATCTGCCGCCGGCGCTCCTCACGGGTGTGCTGCGGGAGCTCACGGAGGCGCGGCGGCACCGTACGGAGAGCGAGGCCCTCGTCGAGTCGCTGACGCCCAGGGAGCGCGAGGTGCTGCGCTGCATGGTGGCGGGGCTGGGCAGGAAGGCCGTCGCCGAGAGGTTGTTCCTCTCCCCGCACACCGTGCGGACTCATATGCAGAACGTGCTGGGGAAGCTCGGGGTCCATTCGACCCTGGCCGCCGTCGCGTTGGCGCGGCGGGCCGGGGTGGGGCCGGTGGACGCCCCCGGGCCGGCCCTAGCCGGGGATGTTGTCGAACGGGGCGGTCAACTGGCGTAGCAGATCGGCCAGTTCGCCGCGCTGGGTGCGGGAGAGCCGGGACAGGATGGCCCGCTCCTGCGCCAGGAGGCCGGCCAGCGCCTGGTCGGCGCGGTCGCGGCCCTCGGGGGTGAGCCGGACGAGCACGCCGCGCCGGTCGCTGGGGTCGGGCAGCCGCTCGACCAGGCCCTTCTTGGTGAGCCGGTCGATCCGGTTGGTCATCGTGCCCGAGGTGACCAGGGTCTGCGTGAGCAGCTGGCCGGGGGAGAGCTGGTAGGGCGCGCCGGCCCGGCGCAGGGACGTCAGGACGTCGAACTCCCACGGCTCCAGCTGGTGCTCGGAGAAGGCGAGCCGACGGGCGCGGTCGAGGTGCCGGGCCAGGCGTGAGACACGGCTGAGCACCTCGAGCGGTTCCACGTCGAGGTCCGGGCGCTCGCGGCGCCATGCAGCGACCAGTCGGTCGACCTCGTCCTCCATGACGATCAGTGTAGAGGGTCTGTTGACGTAAAGTCTCTTGGTATGAAGAAGTTCGTTGTCAAGAATCTTGATGTCAAGATATAGTCTTCTTGACTATGGGGAAGGGACCGGGCCGGAACTCCGTTCCGCTTCGGCAACTCGTTCCAGCAAGGGGGCTTCGAACATGCATTCCGTGGACTCCGCCGCACCCACGTGGGACCCACAGCAGTACTTGCGACACTCGGAACACCGCACCCGGCCGTTCCTCGATCTGCTCGCGCGAATACCGCAGCTTCCGACCCAGGACCGGCCCGCCCGCATCGCCGACCTCGGCTGCGGTCCCGGCAATGTCACCGTCCTGCTCGCCGACCGCTGGCCCGACGCCCACATCACCGGATTCGACCTCTCGCCCGAGATGCTGGAGCGGGCCGAGAAGGACTGGGCCGGGACCACCAAGGGCGGCGGCTGGCTCGACTTCCGGCCGGCCGACGCCGCCCACTGGACGCCCGACGACGCCTATGACCTGATCGTCTCCAACGCCGCCCTCCAGTGGGTGCCCAACCACCCCGAGTCCTTCGCCTCCTGGATCGGCGGACTCAGGCCCGGAGGCACGTTCGCCTTCCAGGTCCCCGGCAACTTCACCTCGCCCAGCCACGCCCTGCTCGGCGAGCTGTGCGCCTCGGCCGAGTGGCGCGACCGCATCGGTGACCAGGGCCGGCGCTTCGTCCACATCCTCGACCCCGCCGAGTACCTCCAGCGGCTCACCGACCTCGGCTGCGAGACGGACGTCTGGGAGACCACGTACCACCAGCTGCTCCAGGGCGAGGACCCGGTCCTCGACTGGGTGAAGGGCACCGCCCTGCGGCCCGTGCTCACCGCGCTCAGGGACGACCGGGCCGCCACCGAGGCGTTCCTCGCCCAGTACCGCGAGCGGCTGCGCGAGTACTACCCCGAGGGCCCGCACGGCACCGTGTTCCCGTTCCGCCGCATCTTCGCCGTCGCCAGGAAGGCCGCCTGATGTTAGTAGCCGTCGACCACGTCCAGCTCGCCGCGCCCGTCGGCAGCGAACCCCTGCTGCGCTCCTACTACGGCGGTGTCCTGGGCATGACCGAGATACCGAAGCCGCCCGTGCTCGCCGCCAGAGGCGGCTGCTGGTTCGCCGCCGGAGCCGTACAGCTCCACGTGGGGGTGGAAGCGGACTTCCGCCCTGCCAGGAAGGCCCATCCCGGGCTGCGGGTGCGCGGGATCGAGGCGTTCGCCGACCGTGTGGCGCGGGCCGGGGGCGCGGTCGTCTGGGACGACAACCTGCCGGGGCACCGGCGCTTCTATTCGGAGGATCCCGTCGGCAACCGCCTGGAGTTCCTGGAGCCGCTGGAGTCCCTGGAGTGACACGGGGGCGGGGCGCCCCCACCAGCCCCCCCCCCCCG